>JAWOBF010000094.1:0-5748 GCA_046498225.1 Candidatus Aegiribacteria sp. | reverse complement strand
GCCGCTTTATGGAGCGGTACATATTTACCGTGTAGTTTCTGCCGCTTTTTCTCAGCTTCCTTTGCAGGAGTCCAGCCATTGAAGGGGTCGATCTCTCCGCGATTATATCCACAAGGTCTCCCTCATATCCCGGTCGGAGGGCGCCCTGGAGGCGGAGAGCTGGCAGGCTCTGGAATACAGGGATTTCCTTGAGGTTCTCGAGGAAATAGAGGACTGACGGCCGCGGGCCGCTATCCGTGACAGGAGAGACTTCCTTTGGCTAGGGTACTGATAATGAGAGGGCTGCCCGGAGCGGGTAAATCCACCTGGGCAAGGCGCAACTACCCGCAGGCGCTGGTATGTTCCGCGGACAGTTTCTTCCTGGACGACGAAGGTGTATACAGGTTCGACGGCAACCTGCTTTCCGACGCCCACGCCTGGTGTCTCAGGGGTTTCGCGGAGGTAATGTCATCCATGGAGCGGGATGACTGCCACCCGGCGGAAGTGGTCATAGTGGACAACACCGCCATCAGGGCATGGGAGATATCCCCCTACTACAACCTGGCCCGGGCCTACGGCCATGAGGTGAGCGTGGTCCAGATAGACTGCGATATCCTCACCGCCCATTCCAGGAACATTCACGGCGTTCCCATGGAGAGGATGGAGATGATGGACCAGGGCCTCTGCAGCGAGGAGCTCCCGCCCTTCTGGGAGGTCCTTACCGTCGAGGGCGGGGAGACCGGGGACGGGAAGCGGCCGGATTGACAGAAGAACATCGGGGACCCGCAGCAGACATTTCCCCGGAGCCGGAGGGTTTCGATACGGCGAAGATGAAGAAGGGCATCTACATCTTCATCGTTCTCACCATCGCCGCGCTCACCGGAATTTTCCTCTACACCCATACCGGCAGGACCGTGGAGGCCATGGGCCACATTCAGCCGGGCTATTTCCTGCTGGTGCTGGGCCTCTCGCTTGTGGACATGACCCTGGGGGCCCTGCGCAACCACATCTACTTCATGGCCATGGACGAGGGGATCTCCTTCTGGACCAGTATCCGCGCCAACCTGGCCAATATCTTCATGGGAGCGGTCACCCCCTCACAGAGCGCCGGGGGGCCTGCGCAGCTGTACGTGTACTACAACGCCGGTGTCTCCATGGGAAGGGCCATGTCCGTGGGGGTACTGAACCTTCTGGCGACGATAATTTTCTTCGTGGTCTCCGCCGGATTATCCGTCGTAGTACTGCGGGATTCCTTCAACCCCCTGATAAAGAGCATCCTCTATTTCTGCCTGGTGGTGTTCGTCATACAGCTGGTGGTGTACGTGCTGGCGGTGTGGAAACCCGAAGCGGCCATGAGGATGATGCAGAAGATGTCCGACGGCATGTCCCGAAGAATTCCCCGCTTCAGGAAGAGAATAGTCAGGTTCACCGGGAAGGTGGTCAAGGAGCTGACCGCCTACAAGGAAACCGTTTCCGTCTTCATGGGACGGCGGGTCTATGTTCCCGTACTGGCCGTATTCCTTACCTTCGTCCTCTACATCAACAAGTTCGTGCTGGCATACTTCATCATGGTGGGGCTGGGAGAGTCCGGCGACCTTCTCACCGTCCTGTGCATCCAGGCCCTGGTCCTGTTCATCTCCTACTACTCCATCAGCCCGGGGGCCAGCGGAATAGCCGAAGTTTCCATAGCCGCACTGATGTCCACCGTCATCAGCAGGAATTCCCTGGTCGTGTTCACTCTCCTTCAGCGGTTCTTCATCCTCTACCTTCCGGTCATATTCGGCGCAGTGGTGGTGGGGCACGAGATAAGGAGGAAGCGTTCGGTCCTGTCAGCCTAGTCCCGGCTGATTGGACGGCGCCGAAGAAGAACCATCCATAGAAGGGCGTAGAACCACGAAACCTTCCTCCATCCCCTTAAGTATTTGAGGTTCATCAGGGTGGGAATTCTATTCCCCGCCCTGAGCCCGGGAAGAACGGCGTCTCCGCAGCTCCGGCTGTTCTCGAGCGAAGCCATGACCGCCTCTGGAACCGGCGCTCCCAGGCGAACTGAGGCGGTTCGCAGCACCGAGGAGACCGCCTTCCCCAGAAGGGTATCACGACCATTCCGGGCAAAATCCCTCCAGGAGGAGGATTCGCCGACCTTCCGGCACAGAAGGCAGACGTCCACCCACCAGACCGGCCTTAGGCCGCTGTTGGTGAGCATGTGAAGTATCACCATGAGCAGGGAGTTGTGCCAGGAGAAGGCCATCAGGCCAGGCCGAAGTTCTCTGCCTCCCAGGAAGAGGTCCCTGGGAAGCCTTCCCGGAAATGTGGCCGGAAAATAGAAGATGTGGGAATGGAGTTCCGCCAGCACCCCCAGCCTCTGCATCTTCATCTCCGACACGATGCCGGCGCTGAAAATACCCCGTCCGGGAGTTCCCGCGGACCAGCCGCAGCCGGTGAAGACGTCGATGACTTCAGCCGCTTCGGCCTTAGGTACGAAGAGGTCCAGGTCACCCATGGGCCTCGCCCCGGGAAAAGGGTAGATGCTCTGCGCCAGGTCGTATCCCTTGAAGGCCCACACGGAGCCGGAACGCCGCCCCACCGCCTTAAGTACGGGGCGTGCGACCTCCTCCATTCGAACCCACATGGCCTCGAACATGAGTACTTTTTTCTCCCTTCCTGTCTCCCTGGCCAGGAGGGGGGTCAGGTCATGCCCGGGTCCGGGGTCGGGGCCGGAGTAGCCGCCGCGGTTCCCGCCGCGAAGAAGCCATTCGCAGGCGGCGGCGGTAACGGCGTCAGGTTCATTCCATTTTTTCATATCGAACAATTGATAAGCCAGACCGGTGGATACCACCAGCCTGGCGCTGGCTGGCAGGTGGGGGTAGTTATAGATTAGTGTCATGAAAAAGGTTGAGGAGAACAAGAAACTTCTGCTGGGCCGGGCCCTGACCCTTGTCTGGAAGAGCAGCCGGGGACTGACCGCGGGCAGCGTCCTCCTCACCGTCCTGCAGGGTCTTCTGCCCCTGGTCCCCCTCTACCTGATGAAACTCCTTATCGACTCGCTGGAACAGGCCATCGGAGGAGGAGACGTTACTTTCGGCCGTATCGGCCTTCTCATAGGTCTGATGGGCGGCGCGGCGCTGTTCTCCGGCGCCGTGAACTCCATAGCATCCATTGTGGGACAGATCCAGTCCAGGGTTGTCACCGACTACATGCAGGACATCCTGCACAGGCAATCCGTCTCGGTGGACATGTCCTACTACGAGGACCACCGTTTCTACGATTCCCTGCACAGGGCCCAGCAGGAAGCCCCCTACCGGCCTACGGGTATAGTCAATGACATGGTCATGGCTCTTCGGAATACCATCTCCCTGCTGGCCATGGTAGGTCTTCTTCTCTCCTTCCACTGGTCGGTTGCGCTGGTGCTGGCGGTGGCGGCCCTTCCGGGAGTTCTGGTGAAGCTCAAGTTCTCCAAAGTCCTGTGGCGATGGAGAAGACGGAGAACGGAAACCGAGAGGAGGGCCTGGTACAAGCACTGGCTGCTGACCTCGGTGGAGCATGCCAAGGAACTCCGTCTCTTCGGGCTGGGCAGGCATTTCAGGCGAAGGTACAGGGAGCTGAGGGAGCTGCTCCGCAGGGAAGCCGTGAGCATCGCGAAGAGAAGGGCGGCCGCCGACCTGGGCACGCAGACGGTGGCCACCGTGCTGGTGTACGGGTCGCTGGCCTTCATAGCCTGGCGCACTTTCCGGGGGCTTATCAGCCTTGGAAGCATGGTGATGTACTTTCAGGCCTTCCGGCAGGGCCTCGGATACCTCAGGGGGCTTCTGGGCAACCTGGCGGACCTGTACGAGGGCAATCTGTTCCTGGGCAACCTGTTCGAGTTCCTGGACATGACCTCCTCCGTTGTGGACCCGCCCAAACCCAAACCATTCCCCTCTCCCATGACAGGAGGAATCCGGCTGGACCGCGTCTCCTTCTCCTACCCCTCGGAAGACCGGAAAGCCGTTGATGAGGTCTCCCTTGACATCAACCGGGGGGAAATGGTGGCCCTGGTTGGGGAGAACGGCTCCGGCAAGACCACCCTGGTCAAGCTGATATGCAGGCTGTACGACGCGGATTCAGGCTGCGTAAGCATGGGGGGTATTCCCCTGGAGGACTTCTCCGTGGAAGAACTGAGAAGCAACGTGAGCGTTCTATTCCAGGATTACGCCAGGTACCACCTGTCCGCCGCGGAGAACATATCCCTGGGTGATATCCGGCGGCCTCCGGATGAAAGCGCGGTAATCGAGGCGGCGGTGACCGCCGGCGCGCACAGCCTGATATCGGGAATGCCCGGCGGCTACGATACGGTACTGGGCAGATGGTTCAGGGGGGGAAGAGAACTCTCCACGGGCGAGTGGCAGAAGATAGCCCTGGCCAGGACCTTCTTCCGTCATTCCCCCGTGCTGATACTGGACGAGCCCACCAGCGCCCTGGACGCCGAGGCCGAGAAGGACCTGTTCCTCCGGTTTCGGGAATTCGCGCGGGGCAGGACGTCACTTATCATATCACACCGCTTCTCCACCGTGAGGATGGCCGACAGGATAGCGGTCATGGAAAAAGGACGGGTGGTGGAAACCGGTACCCACGACGAACTGATGGATAGGGGCGGCAGGTACAGCCGAATGTACACGATACAGGCCGGCTCCTACCGTTGAGTGCTTCCCGGGTCATCTCCGGTGGCCTGGAAGATACTGCTGATGCCGTTCTCCAGAAGGAAATCGCGGTAGCAGGCCCTCCAGTCCGGCCTGAGGAATGTGCCCTGCATCTGCTGTACGATGCCGGGACAGCCGCCGTTGCAGTATTCCACCCAGGGGCAGTCCGAGCATTCCGGTACGGTCGAGAGAGGAAGGATGTACCGCCGCCTGAGGGCGTTCATCACAGGGCTGCTCCTCCACAGGTCCAGCAGATCATCGGTGAGGATATTGCCCATCCGGAGGTCGTGGAGCATGGAGCAGGGAACTACGGTCCCATCGTGCAGTATAGCCGCATTTTCAAAAACACCCCCGCAGGCGGAAAAGCAACCCATCCTCCATCCCGCGGTCTTCTTTCCTGTCCTGCGCGCAGTCTCCATCGCCCGGTAGGCACGAAGCCTGGCCAGGGGTCCTGCACTGGCGGTTATCCGCCCGGGGTAACGCTCCAGAAGCTCCTCCATCTTGAGCCCCGCCTTCAAGGTATCCCGGTGGTCCAGGACCAGCTCACGTTCATAGGTACAGCCTGTTCCTATGGGTGAGGCGTCGCAGATGGAGAAGGACGGCAGTCCCAGCCGGTCCAGCAGGAGCCGGGCTATACCCTCCAGGTCATCCATATTATGCCTGCTGACGGTGACCCTGGAGGTAACCGGAAGGCCTCTGCTCATCAGCAGCTCCAGTCCCCTCACCGCTCCGTGGAAGCTGCCGGGACGGCTGCGGTTATGTACTTCCGCCGTGGAACCGTCCACCGATACCTGCACCGAGTCCAGGCGCATGGCTCTTTTACCGTTCATGAATGAATCGGCGACAGCTTCGTTTATCAGCGTACCGTTGGTCAGTATGCTGTATCGCATGCGGTTCGCGATCAGGATATCGATCAGCTGGAAAAGGTCCGGCCTGGTGAAGACCTCCCCCCCGGTGAGCACCACCCTCATAACCCTGGCTTCGCCGAGTTTCTCAAAGGCCAGCTTCCATTCATCGGTTGTAAGGTCGTCCCGGGAGGTCATCTCGTCGGCGTAGAAGCAGTACCTGCATTTCAAGTTACAACGGCCGGTAA
>JAWOBF010000109.1:0-30437 GCA_046498225.1 Candidatus Aegiribacteria sp. | reverse complement strand
ATGTTCCAGCTTTTTCTCTTCCTCTCCACTCTCATTTCAACCCCGCAGCCCGTAACCGCGGTCAGGGTTGAGCAGGCCCCTGATATCGACGGTGTGCTGGACGATCCGGTATGGCAGGATGCGGTTGAGGTGGAATCCACCTTCATGCAGTTCGGCCCCGATTACGGAGAGTCGATGTCCGAACCTACCTATATCTACGTTATCTACGACGACAGCAGCATATACTTCAGCTTTTTTCTGCATGATCCGAACCCGGAAAGAATGGTGGAGGCGCTAACTCCGAGGGACGACTACATAACCGGCGAATGGATAGTCGTACTGCTTGATACCTGGGGTGACGGACGCGAAGCGCTGAAGCAGCCTGAGAAGCGCCACCGAATCGCTTCCGCCAAACACCGCCGCCATAATGCTCGAACCCTTGTGCAGCAGGTCCCTATACCTTACAGTTCCGATGAAGGCCTTCTCTACAGGTGTTTCAGCCGAGATCGATATCTCCCGTTATCTAGAGCCTCATCCCGGCGCCGGCCATGAACCTCCAGCTGTCCATTGACCGGATCACGGTACCGTAATCGAGCGTGTCATCGCGCCTGTGGAAACACCTGCCTCCCTCGAACCTGAGGAATACCTGCCCGGACACGTCCAGGTCTGTACCAGCCATCAGGCTGAGCCCCGGCACGGAACCCAGGCGCATACTGCTCTCATCCAGAGGAGGGCCTTACTGTCAACCTGGTAATCGGACGCTCCGGCACCCGAGAGGAGCACCAGTTGCCCGGCAATCGCCGGAATCACTGACATGAGCACAGGCAGCACGATAATGTATGCCGTTCTCATCCTTCCCTCCAACTTCAGTACCCCCTGCTCGGTAATTCCCTACATGTTTCGCCTGTCGAGTTAAATATATGAACCTCCTGGCCGGGTGGGTGTTCCCTGTGGCAGATTGCCGGCGTTGATGCAGGGAGAACTCAGCGATAGATGGTAATCGCAGATAGGGCCCGATTCGAAGAGAGGGTGGGCGTCTATGTTCCCGGGCCCCGGATGATAGTCGGTGTCGAATCAACCCATATTGAAATCGTATCCTCCTTCAAAGCACTTTCCAGCGGTAAGCCAGTGTCACCGACCATAACCCTCCTCCGTGGTTCCCGGCTCTTCATCTCCAGGCAGGAAGTATGGGAACGGGAAAAAAGACAGCTTTGCGTCCCAGACCGTTTCCTTCCTTTTCCTTTCTGCTTTTGATCATATCTTTTGCGTTACACGTTCATGGAGAGAACAGAGCCAGCGAGGAGTGCAGCCCGGGTGACTTCCAGAGAGCGGATGAGCTGGAGCAAGGTCAATAGGAGCCGGGGAGTGCCTCAGCGGCTATCCCTGAGCCTGCGCCTGAGTTCCAGGTCCTTTCCGGAGGATCCCAGATCACCACCCATGCCTTTCGAACTTCTCTGCGGTCCTGACGCGGATTATTTGCCCTGGAGGGACGATGTCCCGAAGATAGAGGTTGCGTGAATGAACTACTGACCTTATCGGGCTGTTGGGCAGGTGTATCTACGCAGCATTGTCTTACATCAGTCAAGGGCATTATCCCTGCTTGACCGGTCGGTTCTGGCCTGTTATTCTGAAATTTCTGAAATCAAGTACCGAGATCGTTGAAAATGGGTAGAGAAGAGGAGGCCCTGGCCGATATAGAGAGGGCTTACCAGATCAATCCGGATATGGACCCGCCGGATTGATTAAACAGACCGTACCGACTTGCAGGAGATTTCTACAGGAAGGATTGATTTAAATGGCCGATTCTGTTGAATGTCCGAACTGCGGAGGAAAACTGTCACCTGGAGCCGGTGATTCCCTTGTAACGTGCATCTACTGCGGAAGCACCGTAAGACTCGATCCCTCAGAACGGGGTTCGAATGATCATACAGCTGACCAGATGCTGGATGAGATCACCGATCTATTGAGGAGGGGGAAAAAGATAGAGGCGATCAAGATCCATCGCCGACATTCCTCAGGCACTTTGAAGGAATCGAAGCTGGCGGTGGAGAAAATAGGCAGGGAGGCGGGAATCCCGGTGAAGACGGGATCCTGCTCGGTTTTGGCAGCGACATTGATCCTGTTCATTCTCATGGTCCTGTCAGCTGCGGTCATCTGAAAACAAGTTTTCCGTTAAATCGGGAGAGGAAGTCGATTTGATCCGCAAGGAGAGATCTCATGCGAAGCTGATCGCTACTCTGGGTCCCTCGACCAGTGACAGCGAGGTTCTCAAGAAGCTGTTCCTGGAGGGGATAGACGTCTGCCGGCTCAATTTTTCCCATGGGAACAGGAATGATCATGAGATAAGTATCAGCATGATCCATGAGCTTAACCTGACGCGGATTATGTGCCCTGGCGGGACGATGTCCTGGAGATAGAGGTTGGGTGAATAAACTACTGACCTTATCGGGCTGTTGGGCAGGTGTATCTACGCAGCATGGTTTTACATCAGTTAAGGACTTTATCCCTGCTTGAACGGTCGGTTCTGCCCCGGGATTCTGGAATCCAGTACCGAGATCGTTGAAAATGGGTGAAGACGCGGGTCATTTGGCATGGTTATGGAGCAGTTCACGGAAGGAATGAAATCCAGTTTCCTGTTGCTCTACTTATTATTCAGTCGGGAAAGTTCGTACATCTTATGCTGAATAGGGAGCGGTCATGAAGATATCCATGTTGTTTCTGCTTACTGCAGCGATGCTGAACCTGGCCGGCGGTCAGACAGCGCGCTGGGCAGAAGGCTTTCATTTCTGACAGTCTCTCTTATCTCGTCCGAATAGCCGTAGTGGTCCAATATCTTTTCTCTATCGCCGTCAGTTATCACGACTTTTACATCCTCCTCGTGAAAATTCACTCATTGAGTAAACTCACCCTAAAATCACGAGCAGTATTATATGAAATAGCATTAAAATCGGTACCCTGACAACCAATTACTTCAAGAGGACGCCTTCCCCTGAAAATGTGCGTGTTTACTATAGTTGTTCTGCCCTTACAGGTCTGAGAAAGAGGAGCGAGATAACAAGCCCCAGTCCGGCCAGCCCCATAACCGGAAGAAAAACAGGTAGATAGGCTCCGGATGCGTCACGGATCATACCCGAAAGCAGCATACCGGCAATAGCCCCTACACCGTAGGCGGTAAAGATCAACCCGTAGTTCTGTCCGTAGTGTTTCGTGCCGAAAAAAGTAGCTGCAGCCGTAGGCGCAATGGCGAGCCATCCTCCGAGATTCAGGTACAGAACTGCAAACGCTGCAAAGTAAAGAGCGGGGCTGTCTCCTCCCCATAGATAGAGTACTGCCGAGGCCGCAAGTATCAGTACGAAGGAAAGAGCAGCCGCGTTGCGGGGTCTCAGCCGGTCGGTAAGCCAGCCGAAAAGAGGCCTCCCCACGCCATTGAATACTGCGAACAGGGCCACCATCGTAGTAATAGCTGCCGTCATCCTGGTATCGCTGTAGCCTGCGGCAGCCATAATCTCTTTCCCGAAAGGCTTGGCGATACCGATGGCCATCAGCCCGGCAAGACAGCCGATGGTGTAAGTGCCCCACAGGGCGTAGAAGGTTCCGGTTTTAACCATCCGGCGGCGATCCAGATCCACTGTTCCAGTACTTTCTTTGCCGGTTGACTGCCGGGTCCATCCGCCGGGAACCCATCCATCGCCGGGGTTTCGCAGGGGCAATGAAAGCAGGACCAGCAAGGCAAAGAAAGCGATACCCAGATACCTGAAGGAACCCAGGGCACCTATAGAAGGATCTCCTATCATAGATGTCATTATGGGGACCATAATAAGCGCCGAGAGTCCGAACCCCATGACTGTCAGACCTACAGCCAGGCCCTTTTTGTCGGGAAACCACCTGGCAGAAACCGCTATAGGACATCCGTAGATTATGCCTACTCCGCCTCCGGCGATCAGACCGTAGAAGATGGTCAGCCAGGTGATGTTCGGTGCGAATCCGGAAAATATCCACCCGATGCCTACCAGACTTCCTCCGAGAAGGGCTGTCTTTCTGGGCCCCCATCGTCCCACAAGTCCGCCTGCCATGGCCATGGTAAGAGCGAACATCGCAAGGAAGACCATGAAGGGCATTCCACTCTTGGTAGCGGAAAGCGCCCATCCGGCGCTTTCAACAGGTGCTTCGAGAGGACCGCGGAAAACGCTGAATGCATAAACAGCTCCCAGACATATGTTTATGAGAAATCCCAGCGCTACAAACACCCAGCGACCATGATCAACGCTCATACCGAACAGCCGATTATCGTCCATCGGATTCCCGCCGTCAGTCATCATGTATCCCAGCCTTCCCTGTGAGCTTCCGGTTCAACTCCTCTTTATATCCTAGATGTTGATCAGCATTCATTTATATGGATGGCATGCATTATATCCACTCGTTGAAGATCACCACGAGACAGATAACGTGCAACGCCATTATGGAGGCGGACCTCCAATCGATAAAACGCGATTCGCGTTCCCGCGAGACCCTCAGAATACCTGTGATGGCCACAACAGTGGAAATAACCGCGCAGAAGGCGGCGAAGATCTGCGACCGGCCAAGGTTGCCGGGTACGTTCAATGCTGCATTCAGATAGAAGATGTCCGCCAGGGCGATCACAAGAACGTTCAGCATGTTGGCGCCCATTACATTGCCCAGCATCAGATCGAAGGCTCCCCTCCGGGCCGAACTTATTCCAACCGTCAGTTCCGGAAGAGAAGTGGCCACAGCCAGGAATAGCGTTCCCACGAACGAGCGTGAGAAGCCGGCGGACTCCGCCAGTCTGCTGCCCAGAACAGCCAGGGAAATACCGCTGGCCACGATGGCAACTGAGCATACGATGAATCCCACCGCAGCTGCAAAGGCGCTGGTGCTACGGACCTCTTCCACTTCTTCCAGGATCTCCACAGGCGCCCCCTTGCTGTGAATCCACTTGAAAAAAGCTATATAGACTAGTATTACGGCCAGAGAACCAAGGCCGAAATTGAAGATTCCGATGTGGAGAGGAACGGTGAAAACCAGGCCCAGGGCGGCTATCAGGATCAGGGAGAGAGAGCAGACTGCGGGACGCAGTTCGTAATTGTGGATATGGCGGAGTATTCCGCCCTGCCGGAATACGATGTCGCAGATCCCAATTATGGACAGATTGAAGAGTATACTGCCGAAGTTGTTACCCAGAGCCATGTTGGGAGCATCCACCTTGCAGATAGCGCTCAGGGTGGTGGTTATCTCCGGAAGAGTTGTCACGATACTTACAAGCAGAACACCGATTGCAGAGCGTGAAAGCTTGAGCTTGATCGCCAGTATGTCGGCATAGACCGACAGTTTGGAACCGGCGATAACGATGATGGCAGCCACGAGAAAGAACAGGAACCAGGTCATTGCCACGTCACCGTTTCGGTATCTGTACAGAGCTGTTCCCTCAAACAGTAGTTAACACTACAGACTGCAATCATTGAAAGCGTTCCCCTTTCAGCATATGCAGGACTGCGGAAAACGAGTAAAGGGTCTTCTCCCTGTTTTCGTATAATTCTGCTGCTCCGGTTTCCCGGCTGTTTCTGACAGACTTCGTACAATACCGACTGGGACATTCTCAGGCAAATATAATCATAGCAGGCTCAGAACTCGCCGGGGCTGTTCTCCCTGTTCTGACTCAAATTCCTTTTTTTGTAAATAATTGCATAATAATAAGTTACAAGATTCTGGTTACCTCGACCATGCTGGATGGGTATGATCATCGAAAACCGAATCCTGCAAGGGAGATATCATGTTCCAGCTTTTTCTCTTCCTCTCCACTCTCATTTCAACCCCGCAGCCCGTAACCGCGGTCAGGGTTGAGCAGGCCCCTGATATCGACGGTGTGCTGGACGATCCGGTATGGCAGGATGCGGTTGAGGTGGAATCCACCTTCATGCAGTTCGGCCCCGATTACGGGGAGCCGATGTCCGAACCTACCAATATCTACGTTATCTACGACGACAACAGCATATACTTCGGCTTTATTCTGCATGATCCGAACCCGGAAAGAATGGTGGAGGCGCTAACTCCGAGGGACGACTACATAACCGGCGAATGGATAGTCGTACTGCTTGATACCTGGGGTGACGGACGCGAAGCCAGCAGTTTCGAGGTCAGCCTGGCAAACTCGCAGATGGATTCTAAGCTCAATCCCCATGGAGGCTGGGACTACAGCTGGGACGCGGTCTGGGAGAGCGGCACTTCCAGAACGGACAGCGGATGGACTGCCGAATTCGCCATTCCGTACAGCTGCCTCAGATTCAATTCCAACAGTGATGACCAGACCTGGAAGATCAATTTCCAGCGGGTACTCAGCAGAACATCGGAGAACGGATGGTACGTTCTCTCCGAATCGGGACCCATGGCCGACCTAGAGACCTTTGCCCGGCTCGAGGGCATAAGGGGCATAGAGGGTTCCCTGGGCGCGGAAGTCAGACCCTACGGTGCGGGCAGGTCCTACCATTATCGGCAGGAGGATGAATGGGAACATGACTACGATGCCGGTGTGGATGTGAAGGTGGGGCTCGGCAGCGGGATCACAGCCGACTTCACGCTGAATCCGGATTTCGGGCAGGTGGAGGCCGACGAGGCCGAGATGAACCTCTCGCACTTCGAGCTCTTCCGTCAGGAGAAACGACCCTTCTTCCTGGAATCCCAGAGTCTCTTCAACATGCCCTTCACGATGTTCTACTCAAGGCGGATCGGCTCGGTGGCCCCCGGCGGCGGCGTAATACCCATTATCGGTGGAGCGAAATTATCCGGTTCTCTGGGGGGCGGTTACAGGATCGGATTCCTTGATGCGGTCACTGCCGCCGTGTCCGAGGACGGGGAACTGATCGTTCCAGCCATGAACTACGGCATACTGAGATCGGTCAGGGAGTTCGGCGCCTTCAATTATGTGGGTCTTTCACTGGTTTCCAGGGAGACCTGGGAGCAGGAGGCTTTCCCTGAGGAGCACAACACCGCGGCAGCTCTGGATGGAACCGTTGAGATTCCCGGAAACCACCTGGTGGAGTTCGCCGCGGCCCGAAGCTGGAATACCGGCATGGAAAGCGACGGTGCCTACAGTTTAAGTATGAGAAAAATTAGGGGTATGACAGGATATGCCCTGGGCGGTGAGTACGTTGGGGACTGTTTCGACGTGAACGCGACAGGTTTCACCACTGCCACCGGCTACTGGGAGGGCTCGGGAAACTTCTGGCATAACATAAGGCCCGAGGAGACCTTCAGAGAGCTGGGATTTGACATGGGTGTCTACTACTCACAGCAGACCGGGGGCGAAATCACGGGAAGGAATGCCCACGCAGGCGCTCACGCCACACTCAAGAGCGGCGTTAATATCGGCGCCGAAGCGCACTACAACGGTAAGGCGTTCGATCCCTACGAGGGTCCTGAGGGCAGAACCTACGACGATCACGCTGGTTTCAGGGTCAGGGCCGGCACTAATCACTACGAGCCTGTGCATGTATTCGGAATGTTCGGCGCCGGTGAGTGGGAGAGCGGCGGAAGCTACCGGGATTATACGGCCAGACTGACTGTTCGACCCAGTTCAGCCCTTGAACTGGGTTTCGACGGAAACATGTTCAGAACCGAGGGAGGAACCAACTACAACTGGGAGGCCGGTGACTGGGACACAAGGGATACGGACTGGAGATCGCTGGTATTCAGGACCAATTACATCTTCGATCCGGATCTGAATCTCAGGCTGTTTTCCCAGTACTCCAGGTTCGTGACCGATTTTTCACAGTCTCAGGAAAGCGAATCCAGCGAGATCACGGCCAACATTCTCTTCAGCTGGCAGTACATGCCCGGCAGCACGTTCTACTTTCTTGTGGAGAATCTCTTCGAGACAGATGAGGAGGGGGAGTTCGGGTCGCCCAGCTTCGGACTCTACGCCAAGGTCACATGGTACCTGCCGATCTGACCGGAAGGGGACGGCCACCCGGCGGCGGGAACCGCCCGGGCGGCCGCTGAGACATTGATCTTCCCCCGGGGGACAGTCAGCCTCTCGGTGGACCCCCTGTCTACTGCTGCTCCTGCAGCCCCGGAATGTCGCCAATGAACACCTGTGGATAAAACTCAGGGTCGGCGTCGATGGCTATGAACATGTCTTCCTTGATAATAACCTGCCATGTCATGGCCCTTTCCCCGGCGTCCAGGGCGACGGTGAACAGGAGGTTGCCCTGAAGGTCGAAGACATCGAAGGTGGGTGTGAGGGTGGTGCCCCTGGTTACCCAGATACGGTCCATTCCGTCGAACCAGAGGCCGCCCACGGCGGAGCGGTAAGGATCGGGCTCCCAGTTGGCCATTGATTCCGGCATGCCCTGCTGGACCATCCTGGCATTGACCATTTCCCTTTCCATCTCTATTTCCGCCTGTGTCTTTCGAACTCTCTCATAATCCTCGTCCACGAACGTTAACAGTTCCTCCCCCTCGGGACTCCAGAGGGTATAGGTGTAGGTCTCGGTGGACATGGGCGCCGTGAGGACGAGTCCTTCGGGGCTGGCCCCGAAGGTGACGATATCGTCCTGCATTGTACTCAGGTCCGAGGGATCGAAGGCCGACATGCTCTCGAAATAGACCACCGAGGGTTCGTTCTCCCCCATCTCCCACCTGGCGATGGTGAAGCCCATGTACATGCCTGTCTCGTCCTGCAGGAACTCCGGCTTCATTCCCACTGTCGCGCCGCCGCTCACTCCTGCCAGTACGGCGGGAGGGGAGGGGAAGAAGCCCTGAACGTCCATCAGGTACTCCAGGTCGGTATCGAAATACACCAGCTTCCCACCCATGGCGTCACAGACGGCCAGGCCCGGAGCTGTCCGGTCCATTGATGCGTCCTCCTCCGCAGGAAAGAAAGCCATTCCGGAGGGCAGCATGAATTCTCCCGGACCGCTTCCCTGCCGGCCGATGCTGCGGACGAACTCGCCCTCGGGAGTGAAAATGCTTATGCGGACCTTCTGCATGTCCAGGACCGCTATGTCACCGTCGGCGGTGAGGTCGGCTCCGGCAAGCTGGCCGAACACGTAGTTGCTGTCGCCCAGCTCCACCCCTATTGAATCCTGAACTGTAATGTAGAAGTCCGCCTCGGGGAGGGAGTATTCAACATCCTCCGCACCCACTGCGGCTTCCCCGCCGTTCCCGGCTTCCTCTGAACCGTTTTCCTCCGGCTGCTCACCGCACCCGGCGGAAAGCGCAAGAATACTGAGAATCGCCAGCAGTACCTTTTTCATATTCGTTCCCCTTTTCTAAAGACTGAAGTAGAGGGAGTGCTCCCTCGGATGCGGGCTTCCCCGGAACTGTGCCAGTTCATCCCTTTTCACATTCAGATAATCTTTTATCATCTCCTTCGAGAATACCCCCCCGTCCTGCAGGAATTCGCTGTCCGCCTCCAGGGCCTCCAGGGCTCCGTCCAGGCTCTCCGGCAGCCTGGCCAGCGAGCTCGCGTCGTAGCCCTCGGCGAAGACGTTGTCGTCGATGGGTCCGTAACCGGCCTCTGTGGGGTCCAGCTCCCTCTTCATTCCGTCGACGGCCGCCATCAGGATGGCGCTCATGGCCAGGTAGGGGTTGGCGCAGCCGTCGGGGACCCTGTACTCGAACCTCATTGATTCGGCAGTCCTCGCGTAGGAGGGAACCCTCACCGCCGCGCTGCGGTTGGGCCCGGAAAAGAACCGGAAGACCGGGGCTTCCTGGCCGGGCACGAGCCGGTGGTAGCTGTTCACCGTGGAATTGCTGAAGGCGCAGATGGCAGGCGCGTGGTGAAGAATGCCTGCTATGGCATGGAGAGCGGGCCGGCTGAGGCTGCAGTAGCCGTCCTTGTCGAAGAAGAGCCTTTTACTGTTGTGGGTCATGAAGATATGGAAGTGCATCCCCGAACCCGGTTCACCCTCCATCGGCTTGGGCATGAAGGTTGCGGAAAGGTCGTACTTCAGAGCTACGTTCCGCACTATATGCTTGGTCAGCATAACGTTGTCCGCCGCGCTCAGAAATGGAGCGAAGGTCACTTCCACCTCGCTCTGACCCATCCTGCCCACCTCGTGATGGTGGTACTTCACCTGAATTCCGGCCTTCTGCATCAGCCCGGTTATCTCGGACCTGATATCATGAAGGCTGTCCACCGGGTACATCATGTGATACCCGGAATCACAGGAGTGCACCAGCCCCCTGGACTCGGGATGCTTTGAATGCTCAGGGCTCTCGATGCTGCCCAGCCTGTAGCCCTGTGCGCACTTTTCCGACCAGAACGAGGCCTCGTCGAAGATGTAGAACTCGAACTCGGGAGCCCAGAAACTGTCGGTGGCAACGCCAGTCTCCTTCAGATGAAGGGCGGCCTTTCTGGCTATCCCCCTGGGATCCTTGGAGAAGGGTTCCCCCGTATGGGGGTCCACGATGTCGGCGAAGAGAACCAGGGTCTTACGCTCCGTGAAGGGGTCCTCGAAGACCCTCATGGGATCGGGCTTGAGGATGAGGTCTCCGGCCTCGGTCTGTGTCATTCCCGCCAGGGTCGAGCCGTCGAAGCCCACTCCACGGGAGAAGAACTCCTCGTCCACCCTTGATGACGGCACCGTAACGTGGCGCCAGTGTCCCTTCACATCGGTGAATCTGATGTCCAGTTCGTCGAACTTCTCCTCCGCAATCTTCTCCAGCTGGATCTTAACCGTCCTGTTAGAAGCCACTTCAGTCCTCCAGATGTCTATCCGATGCCCGAATATATGAGTTGACCGTTTCAACAAGGTATCCAGGCAGATCGGAAATGGATACCCTGCCGGTACTGTTTCCATCAATGAAAAGCTGTATACCCGAGGGTGTTCCTATAAGGGCTATTTCGGCCTCCCTCGCCTCCCCGGGTCCGTTCACCTCGCAGCCCATTACCGCTATGGTTATATCGCCTTTGACCCCGGCAAGGCTTTCCTGAACACGCTCCGCCAGTTCCGCCACGTCCAGTCTGGCCCTGGCGCAGGTAGGGCAGCTGACTATTCTGGGAAACCTCCGCCGAAGCTCAAGCGAGGACAGTATCTCCCACCCCACTACGGGTTCCTTCTCCGGCGAACCGGACAGGGATATCCTCAGGGTGTCCCCGATACCGCCGGCGAGGAGTATGGAGAGGGCGACAGCGCTCCTGACGCTTCCGGTGAGCGCGGGTCCTGCTTCCGTAACTCCCAGGTGCAGAGGCGCGTCGCATTCCACCGCGGCTTTCCTGGTGGCCTCCACGGTCAGCCTGGCCGAGCTGGATTTCATCGAGAGTACAACGTCCTGAAAGCCGGTCTCTGTCAGGAGTTCCAGGTGTCTTTGAGCCGTGGCCCACATGGAATCTGGATTCACGCCTCCGTACCTGTCCCTGAGGTCTGCCGGGAGACTGCCCGAGTTAACGCCTATCCTGATAGGCACTCCCAGGCCCGCGGCCTTCTCCGCTATTCTGTGAACATCGCTTCTGTTCCTTATGTTGCCGGGGTTCAGCCTGAGCTTGTGAGTTCCCGCTTCAAGGGCCATGAGGGCAAGGCGCGGATCGAAGTGGATATCCGAGACCAGAGGAACGGGAGATTTCTCGACGATCCGGGGAAGCGCCCTTGCCGAATCCTCGTCAGGGACCGCAAGCCTTACCATTTCCGCGCCGTTGCGGGCCAGGAGCCGGACCTGCCGCAGAACCGCGTCAACATCCGCAGTGGGCACATTGGTCATGGACTGCACGGACACCGGAGCTCCTCCGCCTATTGCAAGACTCCCGGCGTAGACCCTTCTGGTCCGGTACCTGTCCTCCGCCACCGCCATCGATCCTCCTGACACATCTCCACAATCATATAGGGAGACAAATATGCATTCAGCCATGTGTTTTTACAAGCTCACAAAAGGGGACGGAGGAAAAAACCCTCCGTCCCCATCCTTTCTGCGGGCGGTGACGAACCTGGGGTGGCCGGCGAGGTCGTCGTGGATGGCGGCGTCCGTCCACCGGCGGTCATCTGTCAGCCTTCGGTGCACCCGCCCGGTCTGGCCCGGGTCCAGCTCCAGGGCCAGGAGGCCGTTCCTCTTCAGCAGCTCGGGAGCGGATGAAAGCAGGCGGTCCACGAGTTTCAGACCGTCCTCTCCCCCGTCCAGCGCCAGGACGGGGTCTCCATTCCTCACCTCCGGCTGAAGCCTGTCGATATCCGGGGAGGGAACGTATGGAAGGTTGGCTACGATGCCGTCGAAGATTCCGGCAGAGGCCATGAGAGGGGCGGTCAGATCCCCTGCCGCCAGGTGGAGGTTGAAGGCGCCGTGAACCCCGCGGTTCTCCCTCGCCAGGAGCAGGGCATCCCGGCTGAAGTCCAGACCGATTACCGCGGCACACGGGAATTCGAGTGCCAGGGAAACGGCTATTACACCCGAACCGGTTCCCACGTCCAGCAGGTACTCCGGCTCGGTCAGGCCCCTGCTGAATATCTCGGTGAGGGTCTCGGTCTCGGGCCTGGGGACCAGGGCTCCGGGGCCGGCCCTGAACTCCCTTCCCATGAATTCCACAACTCCCGTAATGTGCTGGAGGGGTTCCCTGGTTTTCCTCCTGCCCACCAGTTCCCTGTAGAGATGGAGCCGTTCAGGGGGCATCTCTCCGTCCAGGTTCAGGACCATTCGGTGACGGCGCCAGCCCATCACGTGAAGGAGGAGTAGCTCCGCCTCCAGTTTCGGATCCTCCAGAGGCCGCAACCGGGACTCGGCCCATTCCCGGGCTTCCCTGAATTTCACTTCGGTTAATCCCCCGGAGAGGAGACTTCCGCCAGGAGCCTTTCCTGTTCCGCTTCGACGAGTGGGTCTATGACCTGGTCCAGGTCACCGGCCAGAACGTCCTTGAGTGAATGGAGTGTGAGGTGTATGCGGTGATCGGTAATCCTGCTCTGGGGAAAATTGTAGGTTCTTATCTTGGCGCTCCGGTCCCCGGACCCGACCATGCTCTTCCTGGTCTTCGCCCTCTTCGCCTGCTCTTCCTCCTGGGCCAGGGCCAGAAGCCTGGACCGGAGCACTTTCATGGCCTTTACCCTGTTCTTGTGCTGGCTCTTCTCGTCCTGGCAGGAAACAACCAGGCCGGTTGGCACATGGGTTATCCGGACCGCTGAATCGGTGGTGTTCACGCTCTGCCCGCCGGGACCTGAGGAGCGGTATACATCTATTCTCAGGTCTTCCTGGTTTATCTCCACCTCGACTTCCTCCGCCTCGGGCAGCACAGCCACGGTGCAGGCGGAAGTATGGATGCGGCCGGAGGTCTCCGTCTCCGGGACCCGCTGGACCCTGTGCACCCCCGCTTCGAACTTCATGCGGCTGTACACCCCCTGCCCCCTCAGGGCGAAGGTAATTTCCCGAAAGCCGCCCCGCTCCGACTCGCTGCTGCTGAAAACCTCCTGGGACCAGCCCTTGTTCTGGGCGTAGCTGGAGTACATCCTGTAGACATCGGCTGCGAACAGAGCCGCCTCCTCCCCTCCCGTACCGGAACGGACCTCTATTATCACGTCCCTGCGATCGTTGGGGTCAGGCGGTATGAGCAGCTTCTTCAGCCTGTTCTCCAGCCTCTCCAGCTTCTTCTCCAGTACCGGTACCTCCCCGGACGCTATGGAGGCCAGCTCCCGGTCCTGGTCGTTCAGGAATTCCCGCATCTCCTCGAGGGAAGATCCGGTCTCCCTTATCTCCTCCACCGTCTTCAGTATTTTGTCCAGTCCGGCTCTCTCCTCGGTGAGAGACCTTATGAGCGAGGGGTTCTTGAGTGTCTCCGGGGAGGACAGCGCCTCATCTATCTCCCCGACCCTCTTTTCCATCGCCTTGATATCCGCTTCCCTGATCATGCTTCCTCACCCTGACCTTCCTCGTCGGCGACATCAACGTCGGGACCCGGGTCCCTGCCAAGGGAAGCTCTGAGGGAGGCGATGGCCACCTCCACCTCGGGAAGACCCGCCTTCCTGGTGGTAATTTTCTGAAGGTAGAGCCCCGGGGCGGTCACGGCACGGGCGAGAGGGGAAGTTTCCAGGTGCCTGTCCGCCAGTTTGAGCATTTCGTAGCTCAATCCCATTACCAGAGGAATCAGGGGCAGGTGGTAGAGCACCCTGACAAGGGCGCTGGGATTGGTCCCGGTGGCCAGCACCACCAGAGAATCGAAAATCCCGTAGAAGATGATGGTCCCCAGCATGACCAGGAGCAGGAAACTGGTGCCGCAGCGCTGATGCAGGGGGCTCTGCTCCACCGCCCTTTCCGGGAGGGGCTTCAGTCCCTTCTCCCATGCGTGGATGGTCTGGTGCTCTGCCCCGTGGTACATGAAGAGCCTTCTGACGTCGGGCATGAAGGAGATGGCGCCCAGGTAGAGCAGAAAAGCGGCAATGCGGAACAGTCCGGCCAGCAGGTGTATGGCGAACTGCCCGCCCGCATCCGACACGCCCGCGCTGGATTCCAGGATCCATTTACTGCTCTGGAGAGGCAGCCAGGCAAACAGGACGATAGCCAGTAGAAAAGCGAAAGCGGTGGACAGGAAAGCGGCGAATCCTCCGCTTTTCCCGGTCGCATCCCCTTCTTCAGGGTCGGCGCTGCCCTCGGCGACTTCCGCCGACCAGGTCAGCGCCTTCATGCCCAGCCTCAGTGTATCGATGAGCGTGGCGGCACCCCTCAGGATGGGTTTTGTCCATATTCCACCCCGGTCGGTGAGCTGCGGCATATTCAGTCTTTTCACCAGTATACGGCCCCCGGGGGTCCTCACCGCCACGGCGGTGGAAATGGGAGAACGCATCATCACTCCCTCGATAACCGCCTGTCCCCCGGTCTTCGACTCCTCCGGAAGGGCATTCGGGCTGTCTGCGGGGCAATCTTCCATACAACTCCTGACGGCGGAGGAGAAAAATGTAGGGGGAGCGTGAAAGCTCCCCCGTTAGCGGCGTTTCGCTGCAGCTATTCCTCGCTGCCGGCTTCGCTCCTGCCATACCTCTTGATGTACTTGTCCACCCTGCCCGCCGAGTCCACCAGCTTCTGCTTTCCGGTGTAGAACGGGTGGCAGCTGGAGCAGACGTCGAATCTCCTGTCTCCTCCGGTGGAGCGGGTCTTTATCTTGTTCCCGCAGGTACAGGTGAACGTCACCTCTGTGTATTCCGGATGTATTTCCTTCTTCAATTCATGTCCTCCGTGTTCCCGTGCGGAATGACGATGTCACTCCGACATTGTGCTCATCGAATCGAGGAATCTCTTGTTGGACTTATGCTTGGAAAGCTGCTTCTTCAACACTTCCATCGCTTCGACCGGATTCATGTCAACAAGTATCTTCCTCATTATCCATATTCTGGTCAGGCTTTCCTCATCCATCAGGAGTTCCTCCTTGCGGGTGCCTGACTTGGTAATGTCGATGGCGGGCCATACCCGCCTGTCCGCCAGGCGCCTGTCAAGGACTATCTCCGAGTTGCCGGTGCCCTTGAACTCCTCGAATATAACCTCATCCATACGGCTTCCGGTATCCACGAGGGCGGTGCCGATTATGGTCAGGCTTCCACCGTCCACGATATTCCTGGCCGCGCCGAAGAATCTCTTCGGCTTCTGCAGCGCGTTTGAATCCACGCCTCCGGATAGGATCTTGCCGGAATGGGGCATAACCTGGTTGTTGGCCCTGGCCAGCCTTGTGATGGAATCCAGCAGTATGACCACGTCGTAACCGCTCTCCACCAGGCGCTTGGCCTTTTCCAGGACTATGTCGGCTATCTGAATATGTCTCTTGGGAGCTTCGTCGAAGGTGGAGGCTATTACTTCCCCGTTCACGTTCCTTCGCATATCGGTGACTTCCTCCGGCCTTTCGTCGATCAGGAGGACAAGCAGCTTCGCGTCCGGATCGTTGGCCGAAATGCTGTTGGCGAGGTGCTGCAGCAGCATGGTCTTCCCAGCCCTGGGAGGAGAGACTATCAGGGCCCTCTGCCCCTTGCCGATGGGAACGAGAAGGTCAAGTATCCTGCCGGAAAGGTTCTCGGGCACCGTTTCCAGAATGAAACGCTCCTCGGGATAGAAGGGGGTGAGACTGTCAAAGGAAGGTCTGTCCTTCAGTTCATCGAGGCTCTTCCCGTTCACGCTCTCTATCCTCAGCAGCGCCAAATACTTCTCGCCGTTCTTGGGCTTTCTCACCTGGCCCGAAACGGTATCTCCCGTGTTCAGGCCGAATCTCTTAATCTGGGACGGTGATACGTATATGTCGCTGGAACTGGGCAGATAGCTGCCTTCGTTGGACCTGAGAAAACCGTATCCCTCGGAAAGGACTTCAAGCACTCCCGTGGAGAATTCCAGGCCGTTTCTTTCCGTCTTGTTTTCCAGGAGCTTTCTTATCAGGTCCTTTTTCCTGATGCCCGTAACTCTCTCAAGACCTTTTTCCCTGGCTATCTTCTGGAGTTCCACAAGGGTCTTTTCCTCAAGATCGTTCTGTGACAGTCCGCGCTCTGGTCTCTGGCTCATTTGTCCTCTTCAGTTAGTGTTCATAGTCTGAAATACCTGCGGCGAAGACCGGCATGGAAAGCCGGTTCCGTCTATGCCTGAAAGTAATATTTCCTCATTGTTTGTGTATGTTGTTTCTGGGTCGAGCGGTATCAGGGGGCACTTCGACGCTTTCCAGATATGCACTGCAAAAATCTGAAATTTCTGAGTGTTCGTCAACCCCTGCCCGTTTTCAGCGTGTCCGGCGGGACGCCGCCGGCTGGATTTCACATATTCGGAACGCAGCCGGTACCCTCCGGTCCGCCTGAATATAACTGCTGGAGATGATGTATTTGAGAACGCTGAGAACGGCCGGATACTCATTGCTGATCGCACTGTTCCTGTTCCTGGCCTCGGGCAGGCTTCTGCACGGCGACACCGGAGTACCGGGTCATACCCGCATTCTGCTGGCAACCGGTTTTCTGCTTCTATCGGCCGCGCTGGCGATACCGGTCCACAGGAAGCTGGCCGCCTCGTACGGCAGAATGCTCACCTACGCCATCTGCGCGGGGCTTGTTCTGGGAGTTCAGCTTACGGGTGGACCGGACAGTTTTCTGTATTTCTCCTACATGGTCTTCCTCATGTGGGTCTCCCTGCCCTCGATGGGGCGGTCAGCCACGGAGCTGGGACTGGTCATCGGCCTCACCGGGGCGCTGGCGCTTCTGAATTCCTCTCTATGGACGGAGAACGGTTCCTTCATCACAAGGCTCATCCCGCTCCTGCTTCCGGCCCTTAGGGCTCTCCTGCTGCCCTTTCTTTTCGGGCTTGCTGCGGACTGGCTTTCCGAGAGGGAGCTCGGTCCGGCGGAGGCGGGATCCGGAGGGACCGGGGCTGGCCCGGCCGACAGCGGAGACCAGCCTCCGCTCTCGGCGGAAGCCTTCCGCTCACTCATTCGAATACTGCACCGCAACAGCGGCGCGGGATCGACCTGTCTGTTCATTCCCGACAGGAATGGCTTCTATCGGCTGGCGGAACAGGAATCGGACGACCGGATGGTCATCTCCAGGTTCATGCTGCCCCCCGGGCACCGGCTGGCGAGAATAGCCGCCAACAGCGAAAGGGCGGTCCTGGTCAGGGCCGGTTCGAAAGAAGAGATAACGGAACTCACTCCCTACAGGCTTCCGGCCGGGCCGGACGAAACCGTCCTCTGGCTGCTGATCTGTCCTCTGGGAGGAATGGAGAGCGCGAGTGTGGCGGGAGGGTTCCTGCTTCAGGATTTCCCCGGCCGGAAACCTTCCTCCCGGACCGTAAGCGACCTGGAAAGTCTCTCTCATATCGTCGGGAAAGGAGCTGAGGACCGGCAGAGGCCCGATGATGACCTGGGCTCATGGATGACCCGGCTGGTCCTGGCCTGCGGTGAAAAAGGGCTGGATGGCGCGGTGCAGGGCATGGCCGGCATCCTGTCCGAGATGATTCCCGGCGCCACCGTTTCCATCGCTGACGTGGAGCAGAAGGAAGGCCGGATGAGGGTATGGGTCTCCAGAGGACCTCTCGCCAGATGGAGACGGGGAAAGGTATTCAGCAGCACCGAAGGAGTGGCCGGTTGGATAGTGAGGAACGGTGTTCCCTGCAGGAGGTCCCGGCTGGGTCAGGGAGCCAAGACCGTAAGCTGCTTCTCACCCGGCGCCGAACAGTCGTCCCGGGTGGGAAGCATCATGGGGGTGCCGGTCATTCGCGATGAAGGCGTACTGGCTGTCATCATGCTGGAGCACGGCGATGACAGCGCCTTCCTTCAGCAGCATGAGAGCATAATGACGGCGGCTGCGGGTCTTTTCTCCCTCAGGGAGGAACTGGCGGGTCTTCGCAGCAGGTTCAGTGACATATCCGGAAGGGACACGCTGACCGGCCTGCCGGGAATAACCATGATGGCCGCTCACCTGCACCACATGGCAAGGGAGGTGCAGACCTACGGATGGTACGTTGGGGTCATAGTGGCGGATATCGACGGTTTCGACCGGCTGAACGGTGAGCTGGGCTACCCGGAGTGCGACCGTCTTCTCAGAAGCGCCGCCGTCCGTTTCAGAAACTGCTTTCCCGATGAGGTCTATATCGCACGAACTGGCCCGGACAGCTTCGCGGCCTGCCTTCCCAGGGCCGGCAAGGCGGTCATGGAAGCCATGTGCCAGAGAGCTGCGGACGCCCTCTCGTTCCAGTATGCGAAGAATGGCTCGACCATCAATGTGTCAGCCTCCATAGGCGGGGTCTATACCCACGTCAACAGGAAAGTCCTTCTTCTGGCGGGAGAAGCTGAAAAGGCGATGGCCCGGGCGAGAAGCGCCGCGCCGGGATCATGCCTTATAAGGAAGCTGAACCTGTCCGAACCGGGAAAGACCGCAGCCAGGTGAGTGAGGCGGGCAAGCGGGTCCTCAGAAGGACTCTGCTGGCGGCTGTGGCCGGAGGTATCTTCTTCCTGAGCCACCAGCCGTCGCTGAAGATGGTCCCTCCCCTTTTTCCTAACCAGGACAAGGTGCTTCACATGGGGGAGTATTTCTTCCTGTTCATCGCCATGTTCATGAACAGGGACATCTTTCGCGGACCTCATCCCTTCGCCCTCATGTTCGCTGTCGGTACGCTTTACGCTGTAAGCGATGAGGTCCATCAGCACTTCGTTCCCGGCAGGGACTGCTCGGCGGGGGACCTGCTGGCGGATATCCTCGGACTTGCAGTCGGTCTCGCAGTTTGCTTATCTTACTGTCGGAAGCATCGGAGGGCCGGTTCTTAGGGGAACGGGGTTCTGCTTGACATCAAAACCTTTTTCGTTAAGATTCTATATTGGCTTCCAGCCGTACGAGTATATGAAAATGTATGCGTACTTTGTATTTTCGCGAAACCTTAAACCGAACGAAATCGAGAGGAGGTGCCAGGTATGCTCAAGACGAGAACGAAGTGGTTCTGTCTTGGACTCCTGAGCGTGTCTCTGCTGCTGGCCGCCTGCGGTCCCAGCGCTGAAGAACTTCAGGCCAGGGACGATGCGCGAGCGGCGGCTCTGGCAGCCGAAGCTCTGGCAGACAACCTTGAAGCTGAACTTGAAAGCCTTCCCGGAGAGATAGCCGCGGCACAGGAAGAGGTCGCAGCCCTTGAGGCGGAACTGGCTGAGCTTCAGGAGGAATACTATTCACTCGGCGGAGAACGCCGTTAGCAGGGAGAGGGGAAAACAATGAAGCGTACGATGATATTTGCTCTGTTGCTTTGCCTCGGCCTTGCTTCGACGGGTCTGGCCAAGACCTGGACCGCCGAGGAGCTTTCGGAGTACTCGCAGGCCGAGATCGAGGCCATGGGCGACGACAACATCCAGTTGCAGATAGCCTACTGGGAATGGAGGAAAGCCGAGGCCGACGCGCTGATCGACGTGCTGGAGCCTCAGGTCTTCCCTCTGCGTGACACACTTGATGAGCTGAATGACCGCATCGCCGAGCTCAACGCTGAGATCAACGCCCTCAGGGCTGAGATCGAAAGGCTTCGCAGCGCCGGCGTGCAGCATCTCATCAAGGACGGCGAGAGTCTCTGGCTCATCGCCTCCTACCACTACAACTACAACGACGGAACCAAGTGGCCCATGATCTACGAACGCAACCGTGACACAATAAGCGACCCCAACCTCATCTACGCGGGAGAGTATCTCTGGGTGCCGCTGCCGATGCTGACCTCCTACACGGTCGTCGAGGGTGATTACCTCGGCAAGATCGCCGGATACAGCAGGGTCTACGGTGACAGAGGAATGTGGCCTCAGCTCTACGAGGGCAATCGCGACATAATCCGTGATCCCAACCTCATCTACCCCGGAGAGGTACTTGACATACCTCGTTCGGCCACCTTCGGAGGATCCCGCTAGATCCTCGCGCGGATATGGAAGGCTCTTCACAGTTGTCTGTGAAGAGTCTTCCTTTTTATCTGAAAGAACCTGAGAAATGAAGGACCGTCCGGTCAGTACCAGTCTTCCCCTCTCCAGGGAATCCGCTTCTGAGATCTTCGGAGCCGGGGACAGGAACCTGAGGAATATCTGCCGCTCACTCGACGTCAGGGCCGCTTACCGCGACGGGACCCTGAGCATCTCCGGCGGCAGGAGCGCGGTGGAGAAAGCCGTAGCTGTATTCTCAAGGCTCGAACATGAGATCCGTGCATCCGGCAGCCTCAGCGACCACAGCGTCAACGCGGCCATGAGTTTCCCTGACAGCCACGATGAGTCCCTGGAGATATCGGTTCCCGGCCGCGCGGGCAGGATAATTCCCAAAACTTCCGGGCAGGAGGAGTACCTCAGCGCTATCGGGACATCGGAGATAGTGTTCTGCATAGGCCCCGCCGGTACCGGCAAGACTTTTCTGGCCGTAGCCAGCGCTGTTGCCGCTCTCACCGAAGGCCAGGTGGACAGGATCATTATCTCCAGACCGGCGGTGGAGGCGGGGGAGAGTCTGGGATTCCTGCCGGGAGACCTTCAGCAGAAGATCGACCCCTATCTGAAACCCGTCTACGATGCCCTGGACGACACCCTCTCTCCGGCAAGGGTGAGAAGGGCCATAGACAACAGAGTCATAGAAGTGGCGCCGCTTGCCTACATGAGAGGCAGGACCCTGAACAACGCCTTCGTCATTCTGGACGAGGCGCAGAACACCACAATAACGCAGCTGAAGATGTTCCTCACCAGGCTGGGCTACAGTTCCCGTGCGGTTATAACCGGTGACATAACCCAGATAGATCTCAAGCCGCTGTCCTCCTCCGGACTGGTTGCCATCAGGGATATCCTCTCCGGCATAGAGGGCATACAGTTCACATATCTTGACCAGAAGGACGTTGTGAGACATCCTCTGGTACAGAGAATAATCACAGCCTTCGAGAAAGCTTCTGAAAGCGGGGACAGGCAGTGACAGCAGCTCCTTTTCGAGTGAATGCATGGGTACGCTCGGTTCTGACGGCGGTCGGTCCATGAAGCTCAGGAACCTGTTCCCGGGAATTCTGATAACCCTTGTCTTCATCGGCACCTTCTGCCTGTTCTTCCTTCCGGAGCGGAGTATCATAGACATCGAGCTTTCTCCCGGGCAGACATTTCCTCACGATATAGTTGCCCCGGTGGACTTCAGTCTGCCCTACAGCCAGGAGGATTTCGACCGAATACGCGAATCCGTGCTTTCATCGGTCCCCATACATCTCAAGCTGGACGAGGATGTCTGGGATCCCCTGGCCGAAAGGCTGTACCCCCGTTTTCTGCTCAACACGTTCGATTCCACTTTCGCCAGGGGGATACTGGGAGAACTGGAGGATATCTACCGGGAGGGAGTATTCGATCTGGGCCGGGTTCGTGAGCATTACGGCGGCGACCGTGCCGTGATCATCGGCGCAGATGGAGCTGAGGACAGGCAGCTCTTCGACATTAACGAGATAGACGATGTAAGAGAGACCCTGACCATGCGGCTGAACAGGTACGGCCTTTCCCAGGATGAGATGGAAAACATAACATCCGTTCTGAAGCCGAATCTCCTGGTGGACGATTCCTCCAGGGAGGCCAACGCGCAGCTGGCGGTTTCCGGACTAAGCAACATAGACACCACCATAGCCGCCGGAGCCGTCCTCCTGCGGGCGGGACAGCCAGCCACCGCCAGGACGGTGAATTACCTCGAGCGCCTGAGAACCTCCGAACTGGAAGGGAGACAGTTCAGGCATATCGCCGGCCTGCTGCTTCTGCTCCTCATAATGACCGGTGTGGCACTTTTCTACGTACACGATATCATGCCCGAAACATGGCGCGCTCCCAACCGCTTTCTGCTCCTTGGGGTCATATGGGTACTCTCCCTTGCCGCCACGGGCACCATGTGGCTGGCACTGAAGGAGAGCGTCGGTTATCCCTACGCCACCATGGTCACCTTCGGCGCCGCCCTGACCAGCATCTTTTTCCACCGCAGGCACGCCATATTCATGACCCTCGTCTTCTCCCTTATGACCGGCCTTGTCCACCCCCACCCCTACTCTGTGGTGCTTATCGGGGCTATCAGCGGTATTCTGACCGCCCTTACAGTATGGGACGTCCGGGAGAGGAGCAGCGTTCCAATAGCCATCGGTCTTGCCGCCGGCGGTGGTACCGGCGTGTTCCTGCTGCTGAAGCTCCTCGACACCTCCCTATATCCGGCGCCCATGACGGCAGCCGTGCTGGGACTGCTGCTGGTCCCGGTTATCGGCATCGGTTCGGCCAACGCACTGCTCTTCATGTTCGAGAGGTTGTTCGGCGTGTTCACCGTCCTTTCCATAGACGAGGTCAACAAGACCGACCATCCACTGCTCAGGAGGATGCGGGAAGTCGCCCCGGGTACCTGGAACCATTCTCAGACCGTGGCCGAGCTGGCCGGAAGAGCCGCCGCAGCCATAGGAGCGTGGGAATCCCTGGCCTCCGCGGGAGGCTACTTCCATGACATTGGCAAGATGGCGCATCCGGAACTCTTCATAGAGAATCAGAGGGACCAGGATAATCCCCATGACAGCATGAGCCCCTGGGTCAGCGCCGGGAAGATAATCGCCCATGTGCAGGACGGAGTGGAGATGGCGGTGAGAGCCAAGCTGCCAAAGGCGGTCATAGACATCATCAGCCAGCATCACGGGGTCAGCATGACCAGGTTCTTCTACAGCAAGGCGGTTGGCGAGGCGGGTGACACTGAAGATGTCAGAACAGAGGATTTCTCCTATCCGGGCCCCCGGCCCCGCACCATAGAGGCCGCGGTGGTGCTTCTGGCAGACCAGGTGGCGTCGGCTACCAAGAACCTTACCTCCCCGGAGGAGGTGGAGAAAGTGGTGACGAGAGTGGTGGATGAAAAGGACCTCGAGGGCGACCTGGACGACTGCCACCTGACCCGCAGAAACCTCAAGACCATAATAAAGGTCTTCTCTTCGGTGCTGGAGAGCAAGTTCCACAAGCGAGTCACGGATTACCCCGAGGGAGAATCCGGTGGCTGAGATAACTCTGCTGCTGGAGAACATCGAGATGGACCGGAAGATGCTGGAGGACCGCGTGGGAGAGCTGATAGATGACCGGGTGGAGATAGTGGTGGCGGACCCCGGCTACATGAGGGTGCTCAACAGCCGCTACAGGCACATCGACAGGCCCACGGACGTAATCAGCTTCGACCTGGCCCTGAGGGAGGAGGACAGGCCGGAAGGAACCATATTCGTGGATGGAAGATTGTTCCCCCCCATGGAGGAGCTGCTGGAGCGCATTTTTCACGGATACCTCCACCTTTCGGGATACTCCCATGACACCGATGAAGACCGGGAAGACATGAGCAGGATGGTGGATGAGATGGTTTCCAGGGCCATGAAAGAACGCGGCGGGACATGATCGCCGGGACTGCGGTATACGGTGCCGGCTTCCTGATACTCTTCCTTGCCTCGGGAATAAGGTCATGCATGCCGGAGATGATCCTCTCCCAGGGGCGGGACCCCTCCGAGAGGAGGCAGGCCGCCTTCTTCCATCTGGGCATACTGTGGCTGATGCGGTTCTTCGGAACGGTACTGACCGGCGCCGGTTCCATCCTTCTGGCCGGTCCGCTGGCTCCGATGGTGGGCATGCCGTTATGGGCGGTCTTCCTTGTTCTGGTGGCCGCGGCCTTCGTTCTTGCCGTCCTGCTTCCTTCGGTACTGGCCATGAGGAATTCCGCGAAACTGCTGTCCGTGCTTCGGTTTCCCTATGTCCTGATTTCCCTGGTTTTCAGGCTTCCCGCCCTGCTGTTCTTCGGAGGCGTCAGTGACGACAACCCGGATACAGTCGGCTGGCTGATCACTCCTCCGGATGTCATCTGGCTGGAGCGACGGAGGGAAAAGGGCGAGCCGGGGGAGTTCGAGAAGGAACAGGAGCTGATGGACAGTATCATCAACTTCTCCGACAGGATAGTGAGAGAGGTCATGGTTCCCAGAATAGACATGGTCTGCGTGGAGATAAACGCGGACCTCTCTACCGTGGTGGATGAACTGAGACGGGCCGGTCACTCGAGGATACCGGTTTTCGAGGAGAAGATAGACAACATAAAGGGACTGCTGTACGCCAAGGACCTTCTTGCCCTCCTGTCCCAGGACGAGAACAGCTTCCACCTCCGCAGCATCCTCAGGCCCCCTTACTTCGTGCCGGAGTACAAGCGGATTGATGAGCTGCTGCGGGAATTCCAGTCCAAGAGGATACACATGGCCGTGGTGGTGGACGAGTACGGCGGCACCGCCGGACTGGTGACCATAGAGGATATCATGGAAGAGGTCTTCGGGGAGATCCTGGATGAGTACGACAAGGAGGCGCTGCTGGTGAAGAAACTGGACAGCGGCTCGTTCATACTGGACGCCAGACTTCCCATAGATGACCTGAATTCTCTTCTGGGCACCGACTTCGAGGATGACGATTTCGAGAGCCTCGGAGGGATGGTCTACCAGCTGATGGGTAAAATACCCAGGCAGAACGAGCAGACCGAATTCTCCGGCTACAGTTTCACAGTCGAACAGGTCAGGGCGCAGAGGATCCTGTACGTCAGGGTCGAGCCCCTGGACGGTAAGAAGACGAAATCAGACTGACCCGGAGCCCGACCCGCTCCTTCGGAGAGTGATACCATAAGAACGACCACGCCCTCATTCGTCATGCGCAGGGTGAGATGGAGCGAATCCTCTTTGATACTCACCCTGTATTCCCTGGACTTCGGGCGGATATCCGCCGTTGCCAGGGGGGCGCTTCGTCCGAAGAGCACTTTCTATGGAAGCCTCGAACTCCTCTCCATGGTGGACCTTTCCCTCTCCATGCGGGAAGGGAGGGAGATGAGCACCGCCACGGAAGCATCTGTCATTAAGTATTACGAGACTATCAGAAGCGATCCGGTGGCATTCGGGCATTCTTGTCTTTTCATCGAGTGGCTGTTATTCTCCATAACCGGCAGCGAGCCGTCACATCCCATGTTCCACCTGATAAGCGAGGTCCTGGGAAATTTCGCTTCGGGCCCGCCCTTCTGGCCGGTATTATGTTCAGGGATAGAGAAGGCGCTGAGGCTGTCTGGATTCGCCATGGAGATAGACAGATGCGTCAGGTGCGGGGGCGACCCCGGGGATACGTTCCTCTGGCATGCGGCCGGAGGGGGCAGGATATGCGAAAACTGCGCCGAGGGTTCCGAGGACCCGATACCTCCCGGCATCGTCGCCTTCTTCAGAAAGTCCAGAAGCGCCCGCCTGGAGTCGGTGCGGAACGTCGGGCTCTGGAAGGGCGGCTACAGACAGTGCTTCGATCTCATGCGGAGATTCGCTGAGATACATCTGGAGAGAAGAATGAAACTGAAATCACTTTCGGTACTGGAGGACCTGGAAAATGACGGCTGAAATCGACGATCTCATGAAAAAAATCGTTTCCCTGTGCAAGAGGCGAGGGTACATATTCCAATCCGGCGAGGTCTACGGAGGGCTTCAGTCCGCCTGGGACTACGGCCCCCTGGGTGTGGAGCTCAAGAGGAACATCGAGAAGAGCTGGTGGGACTTCATGGTCTCCACCAGACCGGACGTGGTCGGAATGGATTCGGCCATAATTACACATCCTGACGTGTGGAAAGCCTCCGGACACCTGAAGCATTTCCATGACCCCATGGTGGACTGCAGGGAATGCAAAAGCAGGTTCCGGCAGGATCACGTGGAGGGCGACAGGTGCCCGGAATGCGGGGGGGAGCTTACCGAGCCCAGGGAGTTCGGGCTGATGTTCAGAACCAGCATGGGAGCTCTGGAGGAAGGGTCCGACACGGTATACCTCAGGCCGGAGACCTGTCAGCCCATTTTCGTCAACTTCCGGAACGTGGTTACCGCCACCAGGCAGAAACTGCCTTTCGGGATCGCGCAGATGGGCAAGGCCTTCAGGAACGAGATCACCGCGCGTAACTTCATCTTCCGCTCCAGGGAGTTCGAGCAGATGGAACTTGAGTTCTTCTGCCTCCCGGAGGAAGCGGACCACTGGTTCCATTACTGGGTGGAGCAGAGGCTGGAGTGGTACAGGATGCTGGGAATAATGGATGACAGCCTCAGGACCAGAAGACATGATGACAGCGAGCTTGCCCATTACGCCGCCCGCTGTGTGGACATAGAGTACACGTTCCCCTTCTCCACCGGAGGCTGGGGAGAGCTGGAGGGCATAGCAAACAGGACGGATTACGACCTCAAGGCCCATATCGAAATGAGCGGGCAGGACCTCTCCTACCAGGACCAGGCCTCCAACACCAGAACGGTACCCTTCGTCGTGGAGACCAGCGGAGGCATAGGCAGGACCATTCTGGCGGTGCTGCTGGACGCCTACCGCGAGGAGACGGTAGAGGGAAGGGAGAGGGTGGTGCTGGGACTCCACAGGGACCTGGCCCCGATCAAGGCCGCGGTCCTCCCCCTGTCCAAGAAACTCTCCTCTTCGGCCATGGAGGTTTTCGAGAAGGTCAGCCCCCATGTTCCCGCGCAGTTCGATGTTACAGGTTCCATAGGAAAGCGGTACAGGAGGATGGACGAGGCCGGAACGCCCTACTGCGTCACCTTCGACTTCGACTCACTGGAGGACCGGAAGGTGACCATACGCGAGAGGGATACCCTGGACCAGATAAGGGTTCCCGTCGAAAACCTGGTGGAGACCCTGAAGGACCTCCTGCGGCGCGGGTGGACCGAGGTCAAGTGACACAACCCTTCTCGGTAGTGGTCCCCACCTGGAAGAACCTGGAGATGCTGGACCTGATGTACAGGGGTCTCACCCGGAACAGTTCGGCCGACCACGAGCTCATCGTCTTCTTCAACGAATTCGACGAGGACTGCGAAGGATGGCTGGAAGGAAAGAACCTGAAATACGACAGTTCTCCTTCGAACCTCGGGGTGTGCGGCGGGACCAATCGGGCCGCCGCGATGGCCACCACCGATCATATATGCTACATGAACGATGACATGTACCCGCTGCCGGGCTGGGACACGGCGCTGGAGCAGTACCTGGGAATGGCGGACATCCTGTGGCTCTCCGGCACCGCCATCGAACCGGGGCGGTCCACGCCCTGCTATATCGGAGACACCGATTACGGTGATTCCCCCGGCAGCTTCCGCGAGAGGGAGCTGCTGGATGGGTACAGATCGCTCATAAGACCGTACAACGTGGTCAGCACCTGGACGCCGGTTCTTCTGGCCAGGAGGGACTGGGAGGCGGTGAACGGCTTCGACGAGGACTACTTCCCCGGCTTCGGCAGCGACCCGGACCTGGCTATGAGGATGTACGCCCATGGCTGCCGCCACTACATCGGTGTGGGCAGCAGCCTGGTCTACCATTTCGCAAAGGGAACCACCGGAAGGTTCCGGGGAGGCGATCACAGGGATCCCAGGAAGCTGTTTCGTGAAAAATGGGGATTAAGCTGGAAGAAGTTCCTTAGGAAAACCTTGAGGAGGGACTCGGTGATAACTCCCGAACTCCTGGGCAGGATGGGAGTACGGCGCTGATTCGAACCGCCATTCCTGGACAGTGAAGACAGGGCCTCACTCTCAAACAACGTCGTCGGCGCAGCTCCGCTTTCCCCTCAGATCAAGTCTCGGTGGTATTCCTGCCGGGGCATAGTCCAGCACCAGGTGATCCACCGGCATTCCGCGTTTCACAAGGAGCTCCTCGGCGTAAGCGGAGCGGGAACGGGCGTACCTGCCCGAGGCGATGATCAGGCCTGTGGCCCCCTCATCCACGAGGACGGGGACCAGTCCGGCAAGCCAGTCCATGGGAGTGTGGTTCCTCCAGCTGTTCACGTAGACCCGGTTGACCCTGCCGCTGAGAATGTCCTGGGAAAAGGTCGTCCTCCTCGATGGTGTCTCGCCGCAGAGCACGGAGGTCCTCACCGTGAGCGCTTCGGAATTTGCCCTTTCCACCAGAATGTCCGCCGCCAGCTTCGTCCAGCCGTAAAATGACCGGGGCACGGCCGCGGAGGTTTCCCCGTATGGCGGGTTGCCGCCGCTGTACACCAGGTCGCTGGAAATGTTCACCATGGGAACGGACCGTTCTCTGCATGCCCGGGCCAGCATCAGGGGCCAAATGGTGTTGAGAAGGATGCATTCCCCCGGTCTGCGGGAACATTCCGCGGGGGACGAGAGGGCGGCGGTGTTCACCGCCAGGTCGAAATCGTTCTTCAGCAGTCTTCTTCTGTCTCCGGCGCGGCGAAGGTCGCACTCCATCGTGGACGGCCCTCCGCTTCCAGAGAACGGGACGATATCCCATCCATCCGGGTTCATGTGGAGGATGGCGGCTCCCAGCCTGCCGGATGCGCCGGTAAGAAGAACCTTCATTCGGCCGATGAGCCTACTTTCCCGTCCCGACCCGGACGAAGGTCCCGCTTCCGCTGGCCTTCTCTTCCCCATTCTGCATCACTGACGCCTGCAGTTGCAGCATTCTGCCCCTCCTGCCCACCAGCTCAGCTTCCACCCTGACCTGTTCGCCAACCTTCACCGGCCGCCGGAACCTCACCGATATTCCGGCGGTGGCGCAGAAGCCGCCTGTGCTCATGGCCGCGTAGGCCATGGCCTCGTCGATCAGCGTGGATATCAGGCCACCGTGGACAACGCCGTCGAAACCCTGGTGACGCTTATCAGGGAGCCACTCGATGGTTCCTCTGCCGTTCTTCCCCTCCGGCCTCAGCTGAAGGCCGAAGGTGTTCCTCTCCCCGCAGACGAAGCAGTGCCTGTCGTCCTCGAATACGGTGTCCATCGGCAGTCCTAGAGAAAACGCCCGGGCCTGGAGACGATGTACTCGAAGATACCGTCGGTACCGACTACGATATTGCTCGAACCGGTCATCACCTTTTCCAGGGTCTCCAGAGAGCGGATGAAACTGTAGAAATCCGGGTAGCTGTCGAAGGCCCCGGCGTAGATCGCCGCCGCGGTGCTGTCCGCGGTTCCCCTTATGGTAAGGGCGCTCCTGTTCGCCTCGGCCCTTATGGAGTCCACCTGGAGGTCGGTGTCGGCGATGATGACATCGGACATCCTTCTGCCCTCCGCCCGATACCGGTTGGAGATCCTGTTCCTCTCCGCCTGCATTCGTGCGAATACGGCGGCCTGGTTCTCCTCCGGCAGGTCCGCCCTCTTTATACGCACGTCGACGATGTATATGCCGTAGTCCGCAGCCATGCGGCGGGAAGTGGCGGCAACCCGCTCCAGAATCGCTATCCGCCCCTGAGCCGGGGTCATCCTGACCAGCTTCACCGTCTCGATTATCTCCCCGGCCTCATCTATCACGATGTCCTCGAGGGTGTCCGAGTAGGTGACGTTGTTCACCAGCCGCACGTAGTCACCCAGACCAATGGGATCGTTGGTGCTCCTCACTATCTGGATCAGGTTGCTCTTGCCCAGCTCCTGCCGGACCGTGGAATAGATTATGTCGTCCAGCCGGCTTATGGCACCGGTCTCCGTCCGCACGCTTCGGAGAAAGAGGAGGGGGTTCCGTATTCTCCATCTGGCGTAGCAGTCCACCTTTATATGCTTCTTGTCCCTGGTGACAACGTCCGCAGGAGGATCGTCGTACTCCATTATCCGGTCGTCGAAAATTCTGACCTGCTGAAGGAAGGGTATCTTGAAGTAGAGCCCCGCCCCCTGGCTCAGCCTGACCCCGGGAGTATTCTCGTCCATCCAGCCCTGAAGTTCCGCCAGCTCCTCGGGTGTCCTGTCGCCCACTATTACCCGTATGGGTTCTCCCAGCTGGAGTATCACAGCCTGTTCCATCTCGGAAATTGTAAAGAAGGCTCCCAGAATGACCATCAGAACGAACAGGCCGGCTATGCCGTAAAGCAGCTGCTTCAGCCTTTTCATCTCGCACCTCCCCCCAGGTCGTAATGGGTTAGCGCCCCGGCAGACTGATCCACGACGGTGATGCCCACGGTGTCAAGCAGGGCGGAGATGGTTTCCAGATGCAGTCTGGTGGCGGTAACCTCCGGGCTCTTGCGGTACTCCTCCGCCACCGCCGTGAACCTGAATGCTTCTCCCTGGGCGTTGTT
>JAWOBF010000078.1:0-13415 GCA_046498225.1 Candidatus Aegiribacteria sp. | reverse complement strand
TCGCGCGTGGTGGCCGCCGGCTTCAACCAGCGCCGCAAGATGCTGCGCGCATCGCTGCGCGGGCTGGCTCCGGATATCGAGGATCGGCTGACCGCCGTTGGCATCCCGCCCACCGCACGCGCCGAGGAGATTGAGCTGGAACGCTGGTGCGCGCTGGCGCGCACGCTTGCAGCAGCCTGAGCGACCGGGCGGGGCGCGAGTGTGGTCCCGGCGCGTGTACCGCATATGCGGCCGCGTCGACGCCGTTGTCGTTTCACACCACTGCACTGAATTTTGGTCGGCGGACGCGGTCCTGCGCCTTTAGGCGGGCTCGGTCCGCGCGGCGAACGCCTGTTAGGCTCAGCGACATCAAGCGGCTCTTCGTCTACCGGCTGGTCAGCGCTCCCACCGACCTTCAGTTCTCATGGGCCTCGGGATGGGTTTGTGGAAGCGACTTCTACGGCAACATGCCCGGGCCCTCCATAGGCGATGTGGATGGGGACTCCGGCCTGGAGCTGGTCTACCTTCTCAACGGAGGTTACATGAACATGGAGGGTTTCCTTACGGCCCGGGACCTCTCCGGCGGGGAGCAGCTCTTCCAGAGCGAGCCCATACCTTTCAATCCCATAATCGAGGAAGGCGGACACTACATCAGTACTCAGCCTTCAGTGGGCCTGACGTCCTCGACGGGTGCGGGAGCCATGCTTGTGTTCTCGGGCTATTCATCACTCTTCTGCGGCCATCACCCAAACTCGGACCCGACCATGATGGAGGGGTTCCCGGCCTGGTCCCGTGACGGGGGATGGTCGGCCCCGGTGATATGTGACCTGAACGGCGACGGACTCGGAGAGGTCCTGCATGTGGACTACTCGGGACTGGCAACCCTTTACGACATGGGCGATTACTACCATTCCGGCGACGGCTGGCACATGTACCAGTCCAATCCTCACCGAAACGGGGTATACAACCGTTCTCTGCCGGATGATGGGCTGGATATAGAACTGGTTTCCATCTACATCCCCCGGGAAGCGGTCATCGACGGGACTCCTTCGATCGCGGCCAGGGTGGATATAAGCGGGGCGGAGGTCCGGCTTTCGCCGAATGACAGGGCTGTCTCTCCCAGAACCGCTCCTTACGCTGATACATTCGAAGACCGTTGCGACGTGGTGGAAATAGCCGCCTTCCGCGATGGACGGCCGGCGGGTTCAGCGGAACTTGAGCTGCGGGACGGCACGCACGTCGTGATGGTTCCGCTGCTTGACGGGGCAGGGACCCTGGAAGGGATAACCGTGATAGCGGACCCCGGGGGAGAGTATTCCGAAAAGGACAAATCCAACAACAGCTTCTTCTGCCGGAACTCCGAGGCGGATCTCATCGAATTCAGGTGCGATGTTCCCAGCCCTTCGGAGTCGATCAGGCTCCTGGTCGAAAGCTCCGGCCCTCTACCCCGGGGGCTTGGCGCAGATGTCTACTCACTGGACGGCAGGCTCCTGCACCGTATCGATACGGGGAGCCTTCCCGCCGGAGCCTCCACGGTCACACTAGATACCGGACCCCTTCCCTGCGGAGTATACACCGTACTGGTCCGGGGGCCGGGGCCCGTCGACCTGGTCAGGAGGGCGGTTATCCTGGGGCCATGACACCCGGGTCCCGATGAGAGGAGCGTATTCAATGAGAACTGTTTCATCGCTTTTCAGAATCCTTGTTCTTCCCGGTCTGACGGTTGCGGCGGCGGTGGGAGGAACCCCGGTGGAAGCAACCGGCATCGCCCTGGCAGTGCCTTTTCAGGATGGGGTGCTTGCCGTTACATGGGGATGGGCGGAGCTGCTGTTCGTAAGGGCCGGGGAACCTCCCGTCCCGGCTGCCTCCTCCCTGGAGGACTCCAGGCCCTGTTCACCTCCTTCCACTTTCGGAGACACCGCCGCCCTGTGCGTTCGACGGGCGGACGGTGATTACGTTCTGAGTTTCACCCCGGCAGGCGGAACCATGGAATACGGACCCTATAATGACTGCGGGGCCCCGGTCTTCGACGGCTCGGGCAGCCTCTGGTTCACCGCTGACGGCTTTCTGTACAATGACGGTACATCCACCGGCCTTGCCCTGGAGGCCCATACGATATCCCCGGACAGTTCCGGCGGATGGCTGGCTTACTGTGACAGGAACGACCGCCTGTGCCTGATGGAGACCATCGGCGGGGAAACGAGGGTCCTGGCCTCGAACCGCCGCTTCTTCGCTCCGCAGTTCATTACCATCGGCAGAAAGACCTGCCTGCTCTCTTCCTCCCTTGAGGGTGAGATCGTATTGACATCGGCATCCACCGGCGCAGGCGTGACCCTGGCCCGCGGCTCCCATCCCTGCTGGTGGTCCGACAGGGAGATACTTCTCTACTCGGTGACGGAGGATGACGGGCACCGGCTGACATCCGCGGACATCTGGCACGTTTCGCCGGGCGGGACTCCCGCCCCGGTCGCTGTTTCTGAGGATGCTCTTGAAATTCAACCCTTCGTTATGGAGGAAAAGGTGATGGCCGTAGACGCGGCAACCGGCTCGCTGCTGCAGCTTCCGGATCCATGATCCGTACCGCTATGGCGCTCCTGACATGCATGAGCACAGCGGTCTGCTGGTCGGTATGTCTGGACCCGGGGCATGGAGGAGCGGACCAGGGCGCCATCGGGGCGTACTTCACCGAGAAGGAAGCCAACCTGGAGGTGGCCTTCCTCGCAAGGTCATACCTCGAGCAGGCGGAGGACTGCGAAGAAGTCGCCATGACCAGGCTGGAAGACCTGGAGGTATCACTGGCCGACAGGGTGGCCTACGCCAACACCGGAGGTTACGACAGATTCGTCTCCATCCATCACAACGCTTTCGACGGGTCGGTGCAGGGAACGGAGACCTACTGCGGTACAGAAGCGTCACCGGATGACTTCGCCCTTCGGGACGCGGTCCATCCCCTCCTTGTGGAGGCCTTCCAGTATTACGACAGAGGAGTGAAGACGGCCGGATTCTACGTTCTGCAGCACACCGGCATGCCCGCCATCCTGGGGGAGGCTTCCTTCCTGGACTATATGGTTTCATGGGACGAATCATGGAGGTTCCTCACCAGGTGGCAGGACCATGACGGCAGGGAGGGGTGGGCTTACTGCAGCGGGCTTTGCCAGGACCAGTCATCCCCCTGGATCCCGGAGTACGACAGCCGGGTAGTGGACAATTCCTACCCTGATTTCACCACCGGGGGTTCAGGCGGCTGGAGCGCGGGCTCCGACGGCAAGCCCTACGGTCCCGACTACGCCCTGGTAACTGTCACGGAGGAGGCGGACCTTGCGGAATGGGACCCTTACATTCCGGTCTCCGGGACGTACCAGATCCACCTGTGGTGGGTACCGGGTCCTGACAGGGTCACCGGCGCCAGGGTTACGGTCATGCATGACCAGGGCACAGCTGAATTCCTGGTGGACCAGTCATCAGGCGGTGAGGAATGGTATCTCCTGGGGGAGTTCCCCTTTCACGAGGGCGGTTTCGGCAGCGTGAGGATATCCACCGAAGGCTGCGTTCCGGGAAGGGTTCTGGTGGCTGACGCCGTCCGGTTCCGGACCTCCACCACCGGTATCGGGGAAACAGTCTCCCCCGCCGGCCGCCCCTCCCTGCTGGTCCACCCGAATCCCTCCTCCTCTTCGGTCACCATACTCGTCACCGGAATGGAGGATGTCACGGATGTGTCCATCTACGACTCGGCCGGCAGGCTGATCGACCGGCTATCCTCGCCGGCGGGACCGAATGAGTTTACCTGGCAGGGGGGTGACGCGGAGCCGGGAGTCTACTTCGCGGTCGTCCGCGGCGGTTCCGTCCTCCTCTCTTCCAGGATCGTCATTCTGAGGCAATGAAAAACAGTTCTCTTCCCGCTGTCAGACCGTTGACGGGGAGTTTCCTGTGACGATATTGCTTCCAGGGAAGATCGAACAGGCAGGAACATAATGAGATCCAGAGGAAAAGCCCGCAGAATCAGTTTTCCGGTTGACGGAATGACGTGCGCAGCCTGCGTGAGACACGTATCGAAAGCCCTCGAGAATGTTGAAGGAGTTCTGGAAGCCAATGTCAACCTGGCCTCGGAGAAGGCTTCCCTCCTCGTAAAGCCTTCGGTGGAGTTCACTTCCCTGGTGGAGGCGGTCAGGAATGCCGGTTACGAAGTACCCGGCAGGACGGTGATGCTTGAGATAGAGGGAATGTCCTGCGCTTCATGCGCTTCCACCATCGCCTCCACCCTCGAGAGCATGGAGGGGGTTCTGCAGGCTACGGTGAACCTGGCCACCGACAAGGCAAGGGTGTCCTTCGTGGAAGATATCGTGGACACGGCCCGGATAGTGGAGATGGTGGAGAAGGCCGGGTACCACGCCGCCATCTCGGGGAACAGGGTTCGGAAGGACCGGACGGGGAAGAAGCTGGAGATATCCAGAAGGAGAATGGCGACAGCCTGGATTTTCACTTCCGTGATAATCGTATGGATGATACCCGAAATGTTCTTCGGCCTGGCGTGGCCTTCGATGACTGCCTACAGGGCCGGCATGATAGTCCTTGCGCTGCCAGTTCTGGTCTGGGCGGGAAGAAGTACGTACTCCAGCGGCATCAGGGCGGCCCTGAGGGGAAATCCCAACATGGATACGCTGATCATGCTTGGAAGCGGCGTATCCTTCCTCACTGGTCCCGCGGCTTTCTTCTATCCCGTATCGAGCTACGCGGGGGTATCCGCGATGATAATGACGTTTCACCTCACCGGCAGGTACGTGGAGGAGAATGCCAGGGGCAGGGCCTCCAGGGCCATAAGAAAGCTGCTTGAACTGGGAGCCGGCACCGCAGTCGTCGAGAGGGAGGGGAAAGAGGTGAGTATTCCCGCCGATATGGTGGAGGTGGGGGATGTGATGGTGGTGCGACCGGGAAGCAAGATACCGACCGACGGACAGGTGGTTTCAGGGGCTTCCGCCGTGGACGAGTCCATGGCTACCGGTGAGAGCATGCCGGTGGAGAAGAAGCCCGGTGACGAGGTCATAGGCGCCACCGTCAACAGCGACGGCCTGCTGAAGGTCCGCGCCACCCGGGTCGGCGGCGACACTTTCCTCGCCCAGGTCATCAGAATGGTGGAGGAGGCCCAGTCATCAAGGGTTCCCATTCAGGCGCTGGCCGACAGGATCACCGGCTGGTTCGTACCGGCGGTGATTGCGGTGGCCGCGGTAACATTCTTGCTGCATTTTCTTTTTCCGGGGTTCATGGGGTATCTGATGCGAGCGGGGGATTTCCTGCCCTGGGTCAACCCTGACCTGAGCGTGGTGACCCTGGCCGTCATCTCCATGGTGTCGGTATTCGTCATCGCCTGTCCCTGCGCCCTGGGGCTGGCCACGCCCACGGCACTGATGGTGGGCAGCGGAATGGGGGCGGAGCGGGGAATACTCATCAGGTCCGGGGCGGCCATACAGACGATCAGGGAGGCTTCGGTAACAGCCTTCGACAAGACCGGAACCCTGACCGAGGGAAAACCCAGGGTCAGATGGGTCGTGCCCCGGTCGGGAATATCCGGTGATATTCTCATTCAGCTGGCGGCATCCCTGGAAAAGGGCAGCGAACACCCTGTGGCCAGAGCTGTGGTCAGGGAAGCCAGGGAGAGGGAACTGGCCCTTGTCAGGGTAAGGGAGTTTCGGGCCATCAGTGGCAGGGGGGTAACCGGGTACGTAGGGAAGAACAGGATGCTGGCGGGATCACGCAGGTTCATGGAGGAAAGCGGGGTCGTTCTTGACGATTTCGAGGAGGACATATCGGCAATCGAGGAGAGCGGAAGGACGGTTTTCATCCTGGCCCGGGGCAGGCGGGCGATAGGAGTCATCGGAGTTGCCGACACTCTCAGGAAGGAGGCTGTGGACGTTATCCGTGAACTGCGCGAAATGGGCATGAGGACCGCGATGATAAGCGGCGACAACCAGGCGACCGCACGGGCGGTGGCACAGGAGGCCGGGGTCGACATCGTGGTGGCGGAAGTGCTGCCGGAGGGCAAGGTGGAGGAAATAGCGAAACTGCAGGAAGCCTATGGAAAGGTGATATTCGTAGGGGACGGCATCAACGACGCTCCCGCCCTGGCCTCGGCCGATGTGGGCATAGCTCTGGGCACCGGCACCGATGTGGCCATAGAGACCAGCGACATAGCTCTGATCAGGGGGGACCTGCATGGGGTCATCCGGGCAATTGCGCTGAGCATTGAGACGTTCAGGAAGATAAGGCAGAACCTCTTCTGGGCCTTCTTCTACAACCTGCTGATGATACCGCTGGCCGTGGCTGGTTTCATGCATCCGGTGCTGGCGGAGATAGCCATGGCCACCAGTTCGATAACGGTGGTCACCAATGCCAACATGCTGAGACGAAAGAAGATATAGATTAATCTGCGTGATGTCGCTTTCGGTCAGGGGGCCGTGGGATCTTCCTGTTCAGTCACCGCCGGGTTGGGCTCACGGTCGACGACCCCATCAACGGTACTCTTAAGCTGGGAAATGGAGTAGGGCTTCTTCAGAAAGCCCCTGTAGCAGGGGTTGTCCCTGGATTCCACTATCATCTTCTCGGAGAAGCCGCTGGTGAGTATCACGTCCATCCGGGGATGAAGCCTGGCTATCTCACTTATCACCTCGTGACCGCTCATGTCCGGCATTGTAATGTCCAGGAGCACGCAGGAGATATCGTCCGCCCTGTCTTCGAGTACCTTCAGCGCCGGGCCTCCGCCGGAGCATGACAGGACTTCGTAGCCCATGGAGGCCAGCATTTCGCCGGCGGTCTCCCTTACAGAAGGTTCATCGTCTACTATCAGGATGAGAGCCGGTGTCCTCCGCCTGGTGGAGCCGCGGCCGGAGTCGGGCTCTCTTTCCGGCGCTGATGGAGCGAGAAGGCAGGGGAAATGGACCCTGACGCCGCTGAGACCTTCTTCTTCCGTGCAGGTCATGAATCCCCCCAGGGACCTGAGTATGCCCTGAACGGCGGGCATTCTAAGGTCAGCCTTGAGCACGTCGCCGGAGGTGAAAGGATCGAAAAGGCCGGCAAGCTCCTCACGGGAGAACTTCCCGGAGCCGCCCGTGACTTCAAGGTAGAGGTAGTCTCCCGGTTCCGCTTCGGTATCGTGGACCGCCCCCGCGATGTACCCCGGGTCAGCGGTCACCCTTCCGGTGGCTACTCGAACCTTTACTCCATCTCCTTTTAATCCCCCTGTCACGTCAAGCAGGTTGCGCATGATGAGGCGAAGCTGGGTGGCGGACATATCTATTTCCGGCAGCCCCTCCTCCAGGTCGGTGGCGAACTGGAAGCTGACGTCAGGGTCGAACGCGAAAGACCGGAGTATGAAGGAGACCTCTGAGGAGAGGTCCAGACGCTTGAGGTCGAAGCTGCCTCCGCCGGAGAATGCCAGCAGCTGGTCGCACAGCTCCGCGGCTCTCCTGGTGTTTTCCGAGGCCTTCTCCAGATTGCTCCTGGAAGCAGGGTCATTGGCCCTTCCGAGGACCAGCTCCACATTGCCCATTATTCCCAGAAGAAGGTTGTTGAAGTCGTGGGCGATGGTTCCCGCCAGGTGTCCGAGGCTCTCCAGTCTCTTCGCTTTGCTGGTGAGCACCTGAATCTCCCGCTTTCTCTGCTCCGCCTTCTTTTCCTCGGTTGTATCGATGGCGAAGACCACCGTGCCGTCAGCCCCCCCGGCACTCCCCCTGTGAGGGACCCTGTGGCAGAGAAAGGTGTGTTCGCCATCCTTCAGCCGGACCGTTTCCTCGCTGTCGAGCAGGGGTTCCCCGGAAAATTCGCTTCCCGCTCCCCGTATCTCGAACAGTGACCTTCCGATGGACCCGAAGAATTCCCGGGAATTCCTGCCCACAAGCTCTCTGGGTTCTTTTCCGAACAGGTTCGACGCGTAGCGGTTCAGCCTGATGACCGTCCCCCCGTTATCCAGGAAAAGTATCACCGCGGGAACGTAATCCAGTAACAGCTGGAGCTGTTCCTTCTGAGATGCCAGCATGTCGGAGAGGTCCTGCAGCTTCCTGTTCCTGGCCACCAGGAACTTCGCTTCACGCGTGCGATGCTCGGTCTTGAGTATTTCCCTGGATTCCATCAGTCTTTTCTCCACCTGGTCCCGGTAGAGTTCCTGCATCAGCCCCAGGGCCCTCCGGTTGAGTTCGTAGGCGCTGTCGTTCTCTCCCAGCAGGTGCCTGACCTCTGCAAGCATGCGGACGGTATCCATCATGGTCTCGTCCGGTCTGTTGTTCTGCTGATGAGCCAGGCTGTCTTCCAGACAGGATGCGGCCCTGCGCAGTTTTCCCGCGGCCCTGCAGGTCTCGCCCAGGTTCAGCAGGGATGAGGCTACTCCGCTCCTGCTGGAAATAGTCTTGCGTATGGCCAGCGCTTCGCTGTGACACCGGATGGCGCTGTCGAAATCGCCCAGGGTCGTGTAGAGGTTCCCCATATTGTTGAGGATATTGGCGGTCCTCGCCTTTCCCCCGGACCTCTTCCTTGCATCCAGGGCTTCAGCGTAGACCTTGAGGGCCTCGTCCGGGCGGCCCATTTTGTGAAGCGTCATTCCGATGCTGTTCAGGGTATCCGGCAGGCCCCAGGCATCTTCCAGCCTGCGCTGGATATCCATGGCCTGTTCGAAGCAGTCCATGGCCTTGCGGTACTCTCCCATGTGATAGTAGGTCAGTCCCATGCTGTTGAGGGGCGCCGCCAGCTGCAGTTCGTCACCCAGCTTTCGCTTCAGCTCGAGAGCACGGCTGTGATGCTCCAGGGCCAGGCTGTAGTCTCCCTGGTCCTTGCAGATTATTCCCAGCCAGGTGATGGCGTCCGCAACCGTCCGGTCATCTTTCTCCTCCTCGGCCATCTCGAGAGCCTCATGGATGATACGGTATGCCTCCGACATCCTGTTCAGGCCGTGATAGCTGGCCCCCTGCCCCAGGACGTTCCTGGCTTCGGCGGATCTGTTCCCGGTCCGGCGGAATTCATCCACCGCCGCCTTGAACGCATCGGCTGCCCTGTCGTACAACCCCGCTTTCCAGTAGGCAACCGCCGCCCTGTGCATAAGCCTTCCGCGGTTTTCCGGACAGGCTTGCGAAGCTTTCACAAAGAGTTCGGCGGCCCTTTCGTAGCTTCCCTCCTTGAGGTATCGCTCACCCCTTATCTCCTCGGGGATCCCCCCGCCGCCGTTTTCCACCGTTTCGGGTGATTGCATGAACATCCCCCTTAAACCGTACACAAAAGAATTTATCCGGCGGAGAGTAAAAGTCAACACCGAAAAAAACCGGCTTTGTTGTAAGGGAGCAGCCGCATGCTTAGATTAGAAAGGTATCGACCGGGGGAGGTTTGGAATGGGATACGAGGATATTGAATTCAACGCGCCCTGGGGAACCATGCTCAAGGTCATAAGCACCCTTGCCACACTTCTTCTGCTTGGCGTGTTCGTGGGAATGGCCCTGTCCGGACGGGCTTCCACCCCGCTCGAGTTATTCCTGTACCTTCTCTTCCCCCTGCTGATCCTTGTGGTCGCGCTCCTGTTCGTGGTCAGGGGCTACCGTCTGACCGGGGGGGGACTGTCGGTAAGAAGGCTGTTCTGGGACACCCGCGTCGAACTGGGCGTGGTGAGAAGGGTCGAGCATGACCCCAAAGCCATGACCGGAGCCATCAGGACCTGGGGCAACGGGGGTCTGTTCAGCTTCTCCGGAAGGTTCCGAAGCGGAAGGCTGGGCTCATTCAGGGCCTGGGTCAACGACTACGGGAACTGTGTGATAATCGAAACGCTGTCCGGGACACTGGTGGTCTCCCCCGGCGACCCCGAACGTTTCGCGGAAGAGGTCAGGAACAGGTTTTGGAGTGGATCATGAAGAGCAATCTTCCCCGCTGCGCCCTATGTCCCTTCCCCCCCGACAGGCGGCTCTGTTCCACCGAGGACGGGCAGGGCCCGCCATCCTGCCCGACACTGGACCGGGAACTGGTCGACCGGGTAAGGGAGAAATACCGTGAACCGGGCCTTGCAGAGTTCGCCAGGCAGGCTTCCATTCAGGAAGGTGAGGGTTATGAGGGAAGGGGGCCGGACAACTCATCCCCACGGCCATGCAAGCCCAGGCTTCTGGAAACGGCCGAATTCGCGGAGAGAATGGGTTACTCGAAACTGGGGCTGGTCTTCTGCGTAGGACTGATGAGAGAGGCGGAAAAGGTAAGCGCTTTCCTTTCGGACAGAGGCTTCCAGGTGATATCGGTCATATGCAAGGCCGGACGGGTGCCGAAGGAGGAGATAGGGGTCGAGGACGAGGAGAAGATACATCCCGGAAGTCCCGAGGCCATGTGCAACCCTCTTCTTCAGGCCATGGCCCTGAACAGGGCCCGCACGGATCTCAACATCGTAATTGGCCTTTGCGTGGGACATGACGCGATCTTTCTGAAGCACTCGGACGCCTACTGCACGGTGCTTGCGGCGAAGGACAGGCCCACAGGCCACAATCCTCTCGCGGCGGTGTACAACCTTGAGAGCTATTTCCGCTATCTGAAAGAGGATTGATCCCCGTCGGTCCTTCGAAGCTCTAAACACACGCTGTGGTCCAGGGCGCACTCCCGCAATCTGTCAAGGTGACGGGTGACGGCCTCCCGGTCACGGCCTTCGTACTCCACCGAGATACACATCGAACCCTCCTTCAGCCTTGCCCTGAACCTCCCTCTGACAGCCGGCCTGATCGGGGCTTCCATCCTTTCCACCAGCTCCAGCAGCCCTCGGGTGATGGGCGTCCCCCCGGGTATTCTGGTGGCAAGGCAGGAATCCGAGGGGTTGTCCTCCGCGCGGGTGCCCAGCCGCAGGCCAAGGGCGGTTATCTCTTCTTCGCCCATTCCGGCCTCCACGAAGGGATGTTGGATGCCCTCCTCCTCCGCCGCGGCCAGGCCGGGTCTATGCTCTCCCAGGTCATCCACGTTCGTTCCGTCCATCACCGAATCGCAGCCCATGGCCCGGGCCCTTCTCCCCAGCGTTCCGTAGAGTTCCTTCTTGCAGAGATAGCAGCGGTCCGGGCCGTTTTCGGCGAGTCCCGGGACCGTCAGGAGATCCAGGTCCACGAACACCGGTTCCAGCTTCAGCAGGGAGCATACTTCCCTGACTCGACGGACGTAGTAATCCGCGAGCAGCGGCGACCGGGCGGTCAAGGGAACGACCGTTCCGGGTTCCATCGCTTCCGCCGCAGCCCTCAGGAGGACCTCGCTGTCGAACCCACCCGAGTAGAGTACCGCGGAAAAGCCCTTCTTTATCAGTGTTCCTGGCAGTTCATAGGAACAGATAAAATATCCTCCTATAGTTAATACATGGTCCCGGGGTTTATATTATGTGTTAATCATCCATTATCGGGTACGCTGAATGGAGAGGCAGGGATGAGAATAGCTGTTTTCGACCCCTTCTGCGGTGTCTCGGGCAACATGATACTGGGCGCGCTGCTGGACAGCGGACTGGATGCCTCTCTACTAAAGGACATGCTTCGGGGGCTGGACCTTCCCGAATGGGACCTGTCGGCGGAAACCGTTCACAGGGGCGGCCTGAAAGGAACCCATGTTGAAGTCTCCGTCCCGGAAGAGACCGCCGCCAGGCACCTGTCCGACATCCTGGACACAGTCTCCCGGTCCCGTCTTCCGGAAGGGGTGCGAAATAACATCATCCTCGCTTTCGGAAAACTGGCGGATGCGGAATCCGAGGCCCACGGCATACCGGTGGACAGTGTACATTTTCACGAGGTAGGGGCCATGGACGCCATAATCGACATAGCCGGCGCTTTCTGCGGCATGCACCTGCTGGGAATAGAAAGGGTCTATTCCACCCCGGTAGCTACAGGGGTCGGTACGGTGGAATGCTCCCACGGGACCATCCCGGTCCCGGCTCCGGCCACCCTGCGTATCCTGACCGGGGTGCCCACGTCCCCTTCGGGCATCCCGTTCGAGATAACCACCCCAACCGGAGCGGCGATACTTGCCACCGCTGTGCAGTCCTGGACTGCCGTCCCCCCAGGAATGATATCCGCGGCGACCGGGTACGGGGCCGGCACAAGGGAACTCTCCCGGCCGAACCTGCTCAGGCTGACGCTGGGGGATACGGTCAGGAAGGGGTCCTGGAAGGATGACCGCTGCGTGGAGATAAGGACGGTGCTGGACGACCTGGACCCAAGGACATGGCCCGAAGCGGCGGGCAGGATACTGAACAGCGGTGCGGTGGACTGCTACGCGTCCGTGTGCATAGGAAAGAAGGGCAGGCCCGCCCTTGAAGTCACGGTTATCTGCGACGAGCCTTCTAGAGACGATGTGGTGCGGTGCATATTCAGGAACACCACCACTCTGGGAGTACGGATGGACACTTTCAGCAGGGCCGTGCTGGAGAGGGATTTTCAGAGGGTACAGACGGAGTTCGGCCCCATAACCATGAAACGGGCTTTCATGGACGGGTCGCTGCTTCGGGCCGAGCCGGAATATGAGGAATGCGCCTCCGCCGCCGGGGAACACGGTGTGAGCGTGAGAGAAGTTATGATCGCCGCCCGCTGCGCGGCACGAAAGGACGGAAAGGGATCTTGACGCCTTCGGAGGATTACTCCAGCGAGCTGCCCAGGTCCGACCTGAGCAGGAGCAGGATAAGGTCCACTGTCCTGTTCCTCGCGGTGATGCTGGTTATCGCCTTCCTTATTGGATTTCTGTTCGATCTCGGTCCCGAGCCTCCCGAAGAGGTGCTCCTTTCGGACGTGGGTGATTTTCCCTCGGGCCACACCTGGTTCAATACGTCCAGGCCGCTGAGCCTTTACGATCAGCTGAGCCGTCACGTTGTAGTCATATTCTTCTGCGGTCTGGAGACCCTGGGGGATGTGGAGTACTGCCGGCGCCTGGAAGATCTCGACGAGGAGTTCCGCGAACAGCCCCTGGCGGTTGTATTGTCCGTAAGAACGGAAGAAACTTCCACGGAAGAACTGGAGGATATGGTCACGGACTGGGGCATCGACCTGCCGGTGATAATAGACAACCAGGGCATGGTGGCCGGGCGATTCAATGTCAGCACCTTACCCGCCCTTCTGGTGCTTGACGCCAGGGCCAGGGTGTCGGCCAGGTTCTACATCGGCTGGGACAGGGCGGACCTGAGGGGCATAGTGGAGGACCTCCTTCAGCAGCTGAGGGCGATGCGCTACAGGGGCATTCGTATCTTCCATCCCGACGGCGGCCGTTACCTGCCCGCCGGGCGGTGAGAGCTTGGTCCTTCCGGAGAACCCTTCCCGGTCGCTCCTTAAGGAGCTGCTGGAGGGAGCGGGCCCGGATGAGGAGCTCTTCCGGTCAGCCCGCGGAAAGCTCCTGGAGGAAATGGGCGGAGAAGTCTATCTCAGAGGCATTATCGAGATATCCAACCGGTGCAGGAAGAACTGCTTCTACTGCGG
>JAWOBF010000022.1:0-9330 GCA_046498225.1 Candidatus Aegiribacteria sp. | reverse complement strand
TGTTCATGGTGCGGTTGATTTGTTCTATGCATACTGGTTGACCGGAGATGGTACAAAACCATTGCCTATGAATCAGTATCCGCTGAATCCTCACAGGATAATGTGGAGCCTGAGCAAGTTATGCAAGGAAGACACTATTCATGTTGACAGTAGCTTCGTCGTTGAATTCACAGGCGAACTGGGAGCTGCTGCAGACTCATTGCGTTATCGTCAATTCTACTTCAGGTGGGCAAGGAAGGAATGGCTGTTCGGTAGTCCGAATTTCGGCCTTATCTCCTGCCTGACCAACTGCGGCGACACACCCGAGTGGAACGGCATCGACAACATAGAGGAGAACTGCTGGCAGACGGATATAGACAATGAGTTGTCGGGTGTTACTGCAAATCCAGTTCTTGCTGCATATCCGGATGGCCCTTACAGAGTTGATGTATTTGCATATGCTTACGATACGACTGTGGTTGATACTACTTCAGTTGACATCGAACTCCACAACTTCAACCCGGTTGTCGAGGAAGTAATACTATCCTGCGAAGGCAGGACGATCTGGGAAGCCAGCTGGACGGCTGACGGTCTGACCCCCGTTCTGTACAATCCCTTCGATGCGGGAGTTCTTCCCGACCAGCAGCTGGATGTGACGGTTGTTTTCAGCGAGCCTATGGACACAACCTCAGTAACTGTGACTGCCGGAATGACCTCTCCATACAATGACATCACCGCCTCGGACACCGGTCTCGACTGGAGCTGGACCAACTGCCCCGAGGAACCGGAGTACAAGGATACCTGGCACGGGGTATTCGATGACCTTTCCAGCCTGCCCGGAGGCAGGATAACTGTAAGTATCCAGGCTTCAGATCAGGATGCCAACGGTCTGATGGATCCGTCCATTCCCTGCTCTGACGGTACTGACTACAACGATACGCATCACAGCTTTTCATTGATGGGAGTTCAGCCCGGCTGGCCTGTCACCCTGGAGGATATCGTTTTCAGTTCACCTGTGCTTGCAGATGTGGATGAAGATGGAGATCTGGACGTCATCATTCAAAGTATTGATGGACATGTACATGTGATAGATGATGATGGCTCTTTCATAGGTGACTGGAGTTCAGGTGGCTGGGTTATAGATGCTGTTTCTTCACCTGCAATAGTTGATATTGATGGTGGAAGCCCGGAGATACTTTCAGTGTATGCATACGGATGTTTTGCATATGACGTATTTGGCAATCGCATAGCAGACTGGATGATGGGGGATTATCCATCTCATCCTGGTTACTACCCGAGCATGTCATCTCCTGTTGTTGAGGATGTAGATTTGGATGGATATCCTGAGATATTCATATGTAGACATCTTGCATCTTCAACGATTCTTGAATCAACTGTCTATAGGTTTGAGCATGACGCTGGCAGAGGTACCTGGACGTGGGCCCGCAATCTTGAGATTAATCAGGGAGGGTCATCTGTGATAACTACTCCCGCTGTCTGTGATGTGAACAATGATGGGAAGCTGGAAGTAGTTGTCTGTAGTGCGGAAGGTTATCTACCCAATAATTCCACTCCTACAGACCAAGCCTATGACAGCGCAGTCTATATTCTTGACTCAGCAGATGGATCAGATGTGGAGCCACCATTGTACTACGATTGCTGGTTCCACGCCTCCCCGGTGATTGTTGATATTGATGATGATGGTGTACAAGAAATAATCTTGGGCACCAGCGGAGGCTCAACAGGTAACAAGATGCTTGTTATCAGTGGGAATAGCAATACTGAAGAGCATTCCTGGGATCTCGACGACACGGTACATGGTCCAGTTGCTATCGGAGATATAGATGATAACGGCTATCTGGACATAGTAGCTGGGTTGAAGGGAGGTACAATCAATTGCTGGTCTGGAGAGACTTACAGCGACTTGACAGGATTCCCTGTCAGTATCGATGATGATCCATGCAGTGGTCCATCTGTAGCCGATATCGATGGAGATTCGAGACTAGAGATAATTGTAGGTACCACTTCGGGCAATCTGTACGCAATCAATCATGATGGTTCCATATGCAGTGGCTTTCCGATCAATTTCGGAAATGGTGCAAGAGGACAGGTTGCCATTGGAAACATCGATAATGACAGTGGTCTTGAGATGGTTCTTGCGGATGATGAAGTCCCTCTGATCTACTGCTACGATCTGGGCGCCGGCACCTATCCTGCCCTGATGCCCTGGCGGCAGTTCCAGCACGACAGCTGGCACACGGGATGTTATGAGGCTGACAATACCATTCCCGCGCCCCCTACCAATCTTCAGGTGGAGCAGACCGATGACGTGGGCATGCTGCTTACCTGGGATCTTTCTGTGAACGATTTCCACTCATCAACACCGGAGGAACCTACAGACGTTGTCTCCTATCAGATATACAGGGGATACCCGCCCCACACGCTTCCTTCACTTGTAGGCAGAGCACATGCTGGAACAGATACTTACAACGATATCTGCGATCCCTGGGGACCCCAGGTAGAGTACTATCTGACGGCATCCGACGGCACCAATGAATCGGGCCCGAGCAACATAGTACGAGTGCGTATCGAGGCTGTCGATATACTCTCCACCGGCTGCCCGGTTACCGAGGTGTTCCGCGAAGGTAGAGTACCGTCTGTCGGGCCCGCCGATGCTTCTTCCTTGGACAGGTCATCAGGGTCGGCCGAAGGGGTAGGTTCCGCGGCCCCGGTCCATACCGCCCATGAATCCGTTCCCGTCTCGACAGGCAACGCCGGCTGTCTTACCGACGGTTCCCTCGAGGAGGTCTATACACCGTCACCGGGAGCCGCTGCTGTGGTGATGGACCTGGGGGAGGAATGTTCGGTAACAGCCGTCATTCCTCAGCAGCAACTAACGGATTACAGTGACATTGCCGGAACATCTTCGGCAGTTGATACACCTGAACATTCTTTGAGGATCGAGGTCGCCGGAACCGACCGGCGTTTCGAGCCATTCAACGAAGGTACTCGCAGCAGCATCGAAGGTGTCCGCTATGTGAGGGTACATGACGCAACCGGCCTTGCGGAGGTAAGCGTCTACGGTACCCGGAGGTCTTCATCCGTTGAACCTCTTTCCGTTGCGGTTGCCCGCAGCAGCGAGAGGGACGGCTGGATGTTTTCGATACCTCTCGACGCGGAGGGTTCTTCCGAGGAAGCTTCGATCCAGATCTTCGACATGTCCGGCCGTATGGTGTGGAGCGGCAGCGCCGAATCGGGTGACGTTCTTCACTGGGACGGCCTGAGCAACGGCAGCCCCGTTCCCAGCGGCGTCTACCTTCTTCAATGCAGCATAGGTTCAGAGGTGAGCACCGGAAGCTTAGTTGTTAGGAGGGACCGGTAGAAGAGAAAATGAGATAAACGTAGAACATTGTTTCTAACGCAGTGTCACTGAAGATCCCCGCCTCCCGTAATGGGGGGCGGGGGTCTTCTATATGCTCCGAACCGGCGAATTGAAGCGTTGAAAGAGGATGAACTATGATTCAGTTTGGCTCGACTGCACAAAAATCAATAAGAACAAGAGGCAAGCTTCCGGCGGAGCGTTTTCACGTAGACTTCGGTCCTGTACATGGTTATTTAATTACGGGAATTTTCATTGAGAAGCAAGAGGGAGTGAATCATAAAACTGTCAATACTGATACTTGCCCTCGCGGTGTTATCCCTCACGGGGAGTAATTATTTCGGAAGGTGCGCGGTAGTACATGCAGACCATGAGGACCTTCCCACACTTTACGCTGTTCATTCCTGCGTGAGCGATGTGGCCCCGGATTTCAAGATGCCGGTGGAGGGGATGGTCCCCCATTCGGAGATACTGGAGTATACCGGCACGGTGGACGAGATAGCCGCGGACATAGCCACCACCGAGTGGCCGGCGGTATTAAGGCGGTGGTGTGCGTAAGTTCCGGCGAGTATTACGAGTACCTGAACGGCGGACTGGCCCCGTGCATGTACTTCCTGCGCCTGCAGCAGGGCGGCGAAGCTGCGACTGCCAGGGTGATGGTGATCAGGTAGAAAAGCTATCGCATTGACCTGTCGGGGAGGATGGCCGCGCGGCGCACTGGAGGGCGGCGGATGGGCTGCCGGTCTTTGCCTGGCGGCGCTGGCGCTTATCACGGCAACCACGGCCGTATGGGGGACGCAGCTGCTGGATGACGGCTATTACTACCTGCAGGTGGCCTGGAACATCTCCCGGGGCGCGGGGTCCACCTTCGACGGAATACACTCCACCAACGGCTACCACCCACTGTGGCAGCTTACTCTGGTGCCCCTGCACTGGATTGCCTCCAAGGGCGCAGCCGCAGTGCTGGCTGTGTTTCTGCAGGCAATCATGTTCGTATTCGGCGGACTGGTGCTGTTCCGGCTGGTTCGGAGGGCGGGTGGAGGCGCAGGGGCGGGAACGATCGCCTGCGGAGTATGGGTGATGAACTTCTGGCTCTGGGGAAAGGGAGCGATGTCCGGTATGGAGACCGGGCTGCTTCTCCTGCTGTTCGGCCTGTCGCTTGACTCCATGCTGCGTACCCTGGCCACGAGCAGGGGAGGGTGGAGGCTGGGAGGGCTGCTGGCCCTGGCAGTTGCGGCCAGGCTTGACGCCGTGGCTCTGACGGTGGCCGTTGCGGCGGTTCTCCTTGGGGCTGGCAAACGAAGGCGGGCTATGGAGGCGGCGGTTCCCACGCTGGGATACCTGGCGGTCTACCTGCCGGTGAACCTCATAGCCTTCGGGGGGGCCACGCCGGTTTCCGGCTACGTCAAGTCCGCCGCCGGCCGGGAGCTTCTGGTCAGGCTGTTCCGCAGGGGCGACTGGGCTCTGTTCGGCCATGCGGCTTCAAACCTGGGCGAACTGGCTACCCTGGGAGGGAGGCTGCCTCCATTCGCCGCGGCGCTGCTCGCGGCCGCTGTTCTTTCGGCGGCCCTGGCGATGTACAGGAGGGGAGGCTCGGCCCTCAGGGCGCTGCTGGTCTGCACTACGGTCTACGGAGCCCTTCTGGTCGGCTTCTACTCCCTGATGTATCCATCCCTGCTGGGCGCATACACCTACTACTGGCTGCCGCTTCTATTCGCTGTTACCGCCCTGGTCTTCGCGGCCTCCGGTCTTCCTGCCGGACCATGGAGGGCGGTGCTGCTGTGGACGGCGCCGGCGCTGGTCCTGCTGTTCAATGCCGTGTACGCGGCCGACAGGCTGGGCAGCTACTCATTCGTCGTTCCACCTTCCGAAAGGCCGGACGCCGCAGGGGTCGAATACCTGAACTCCCTTCAGGGCCGGGTGATAGTGGGAAGCTGGGACGCCGGTTACCTGGGCTACCACTGCCGCCATCCGGTGGTCAACCTGGACGGGCTGGTGGCGGGATACGAGTACCAGCGTTTCCTGGATGAGCATGGTCTTGCGCGGTGGGTGCGCAGGGAGGGAGTAACCCACCTGGCCAACGTCGACTACTACAGCGGTAAGAGGGAGTTCATAGAGGAGAGGCTCGGCTGGCGTTCCGTTTTCGAGGATACCGTACGCATGCCCAGGCCGGTCTCGCTCTTCTCCCTCTCACCTTCCGACCTGGAATACGCCTCGCGGCAGCTGAGGATATTCTACGTCTATTCGGGCGAAGTGGATTAGGAAGTTCGCGGCCGCGGTCAGTGCCTGCCGATGACTTCCCGCTCCCGTTCCTCCACCGCCTGCAGCATTTCGTCGGGATGGCCGGCTGTGAGCAGCCGGTCTATGAAGCCCTCCGACCTGAGCATCCTGTTCAGCCTGGCCAGAACGTGAAGATGCTCGTTGGCCGCCGGGAACACCATGAGGAAGAAGAGGGCGGTGAGCCTGCCGGTCTCCTCGCCGAAAGGGAGTGCGCGGGGAGGTCTGAACAGCATCAGCAGGCTCTGTTCGACGTAGAGCTGGGAAACGTTCAACGGATGTGTGAGAGCCACTCCGCATTTCAGGGCGGTTGAAGTGGCCTGCTCACGGAGGTTCAGCTGTTCCAGAAGGGCCTTCTCATCGTAGAGCGCCCCGGTGGTGACGGCCTCCGAGGCGATGGTTCGAAGCATGCTGGAAGCCGTGCCCACCCTTTCCGGCAGAACTATCCTGCCGAAGAGCATATCGGTCACCAGCAGGGCCGAAGGGTCTATTCCCACGGTTTCGGCGTTGGACAGCTCCGCCGCCGCCAGCCTGTCCGCGGCGAGTTCCCCGAACTCCCCGGTGAGCCAGTCTATTATGTCGCTGCGGAGGTAGCATTTCCTGCCCTGGTAAAGGACTGTCTTCAGGCCGGCCCTTCCCACTACCTTGTCCGCCTCCCTGAGCCCCATGCCCAGGCACCTTGCCACATCCGTGAGCGAGAGGAATTTCTCCATTTCAACTCCTTCGACGCTGGTATTATGTGACAGGGAACGCCAACCGCAAACAGGTGGCAGAAATCCCGTCTCTCAGCGGTTTCTGGCGCTCCGTCCGGTGTCAGGATGCGGGCGGGGGTTTTTTTATTATGTTTGCCTTTCTGATCGAACCGTTCTGCTCACGAGAGAGAACGGCCCTTCGGCAGAAAGGGGCGGGTTTGAACAGAGCTTCGTGGTTTTTATTGGTCCTGCCGGCGGTATGTCTATTGCTTCTCGCCCCTCCGGCCGGAGCATCCGAAAACGGCGTTCCCGCAGACATGACCGAGATATACCTGGTGCTTGGAATAATCGCTCTCACCGCCGTTCTGTTCCTTACCGAAGCCATACCCATAGTGGCCACCGCCATGGCGGTTCCCTCCCTTCTGGTGCTCCTGCGGATAGTGCCCTACGGCGAGGCCTTCTCCGGTTTCGCGGACAAGTGGGTGCTGCTGTTCCTGTTCATGTTCATAATCGGCGATTCGCTCTTTCAGACCGGGGTTGCCGACAGGATAGGCGCCACCATAGTCAGATTCGCGTCCGGGGGGGAGACCAGCCTGGTGATACATATCATGCTGGTCAGCGCCGTGATGTCGGCTTTCCTGAGCAACACCGGGACCGCTGCCTGCCTGCTTCCCATAGTGGTGGCCATATCGAAGAAGAGCGGTGTATCCCTGAAGAAGCTGCTGATACCCATGGCCTTCGCAACCTCCCTGGGGGGAGCGCTGACACTCATAGGCACCCCGCCCAATGGCATAATACAGTCCACCTACGAGAGCATGAGCGGAAAGACCTTCGGGTTCTTCGAGTATTCCAAGGTAGGCATCTTCATCTTCATCGGGGGCATGCTCTTCCTGGCAACCGCCGGAAGAAAGTTCCTGGCCGGCACCTCCGGTTCCGGCGGGCAGGAAGAGACTGCCGCTGCCGGGATCGGCGCGGAGCAGCACGGGGAGCCGGATACAGCCAAGGCTCCCATAGCGGTCACCGTTTTCCTCCTGGTTATCTTCTTCATGGCCATGGACCCGGTCTGGCAGAGACTGTTTCCGTCCCTGGCCGTCTATTTCAGCGGCATCCCCCTTACCGTGTACGCCGTCCTGGGTGCGGTGGTACTCATAGCCACGGGGGTGATGTCCGCCGAAAAAGTATTCAGGTCGGTCAACTGGACCACCATCTTCCTTTTCGCGGGAATGCTTTCGCTGAAGCCCGCTCTCATCAATACCGGGGCCGCGGATTTCCTTGCCAACGGTATGATAGGCGCCACCGAATCCATGCACCTGAACCCGAATTACGCGGTACTGACGGCGCTTGTGATAGTGTCGGTGATTGTCACGAACTTCATGTCTAACACCGCCACCGCCGCCCTTCTGGCCCCGGTGGCCATGGAGGCCGGCATCCTGCTGGGGTGCGACCCGGCCCCCCTGCTCATGGGCGTGGCCCTGGCCTGCTCGGCCTGCTTCCTCACGCCGGTGGCCACTCCGCCCAACACCCTGGTCCTCGGGCCCGGCGGCTATTCGTTCAGGGACTATCTGCGGGCCGGATGGCTCCTTCAGCTCATCGTGGTTATCATCACGGTTGTGCTGGTGCCGGTGTTCTTCCCCTTCTGAGAACGGGAGGCGTTGCCGTCTAGCCCCTGAAGTCAGGGTCCTTCCATTCGGGCTTTTTGCCGGTGCTCTCTTCCTGTTCGGAGTTGAGCAGTCTGGGAAGGATGACGAAGGGCATGATGACGAAGAGCATGAGAATTGTGATACCTACAAGGATGTAGGTTATCGTGTCGAAGAGGCCCGGTTCGATGTCTATACTGCCGCTTCCGCCGAGAATCAGCCACGCGAACAGCGGCACGTTCACCGCCATGTAGGAGAACAGCATCAGTATCAGCTTGTCACCGCTCATCTTCTCCGGTCCTTTCATTTTGATTGACTCGGTATTACTTACTATTCGCCATGCCAGCCGCGAAGTAAACACCCGAAATGTCCCATTTTGAGGCCCGGCACGGAAATGGGACATTTTGGTATCTTGCCGCTCTTTTCAGAACTTGTATATTTGCTTTCAGCTGTAAAACAGTCACGTTAACAGCCGATTCTCAGTCGGCACAGCGAAAGGAGGTACAATGAGTCAATCACTTAACCGGCAGGGGTGTCGGGCTACCTAGCCTCCTTCTGAGAGACATCGCAGCAGGACGGCAGGGGAAACCGCGCAGCGCACGAGAGCGTTGTACCCAAAGGCTGGGTGCCCCTGCCGGTTTTTTATACCCATCGGACATCATCATATCAGGCATTATGTGTGCTGCGGCACCACCGTTTCAGGGAGAAATATGGACTCGATCGTTTACAGGCATTTTCAGGATTCCGATGTTGAAGGCGTGGCCCGCATGTGGAAGGAGAGCTTCGAGGCCTGGCCTCCGGGTTTCTTCGGAGCCTCGGAGATAACGCCCGAAACGGTAAGGCTGGAAGAGAAGAGTTCCGGCAGGCTCTTCACCGTTCTGGCCCTCGAGGCTGACAGGGTGGTGGGCTTCTGCATGACCAGCCCCTACGGCGGCGAGCCGGAGGCTTCCTACGTGAACCTTGTCAACGTGGTGCCGGACATGCACGGCAGGGGAATAGGCAAGACCCTTCTCCTGGACGCTGTAGCAAGGTCAGCCGGGAAAGGCCTTCACCGGATCGACCTGCATACATGGCCGGCCAACATCAAGGCGGTCCCGCTGTACAAGAAGGCCGGCTTCTTCTGGGTACCGGATACCAACGTATACATGCAGAACTACATGCCGTTCCTCCTGGGACGCCCCGAGTTCCGCGATTTCCTGGAGGGGGAGGACTGGTACCGCTGCTTCAGTCGGGAGCTTCTGGTGGAGCAGGACAGGGAGACCGCGGAATCCGGCAGGGGTGTGTTCACCTACAGGTTCAGGAGAAAGGATAAGGAGTTCCTGGCGGAGTTCGACAGGAACGGGAGGATACTCTCCCGAATGGAGAC
>JAWOBF010000102.1:0-6840 GCA_046498225.1 Candidatus Aegiribacteria sp. | reverse complement strand
CTCAACAGGAGCCTCTACCCCAGGACACTGGAGTATTACGAGAAAGCGGTGAGTATCTGCGTAAACTGTGACGGGCATGATCCGATCATTGACCGCACACTGATGGAGACACTCATCGGCACTTCGTTCGTTCACAGGCTGCAGGGGGAATACGAGGAGGCTTTCGACTGCCTGGAAAGAGCGGGTGAACTGATATTCAGCGGGGGAGAGGAAGTGCCGGCTGATATTCGGGCGCTCTACTATACCAGGAAAGCGGACGTGATCTCGGAACTGGGTTCAAAGGATGAGGCCATAGAACTCTACGGCAGAGCGCTGGAGACCTACAGGAGCATAGATGACCTTCCCGGCCAGGGAACCGTTCTGAACAACATGCACGGTATTTTCTCGTCCAGGGGGGATTACGCCAGAAGCCTCGGTACCCTGGAGGAGGTCGTCCGCATAAACACGAACCTGGATGACAAGCTGGGGCTGGCCATAGCCTATTTCAACATCGCCGAGTATTACCAGGAGATAAATATGCTGGACATGGCCAGGGAGTACTACGATAAATACATGGAGATCAACGATCTGATAAAGAACGAGCTGGGAGTTGGTTACGGCAGTTACGGCCTGGCGAAGCTGTACTGGCTGGAGGGCGACCTGGAGAAATCCAGGTACTTTTTCGAGAATGCCATAGAAGTCTTCGAGAAGCTGTCGGTGGATAGAATGAGAACATCATGTGAGCTTATGAGGGCGCAGATACTCATCTACATGGACGAGTTCAACAGCGCCAGGGAGATACTGGATTCGATCGATGATGATACAAAAAACCCGGAAGTGGAGCTCAGCACACGCTTCATGAAGGGTCTTGTGAGACTGCATGACCCGAAAGCCGGCGATGAGGACTACCAGGCTGCGGCGGATATGTTCATCGATGTACTGGACTCCCGGCCCGACCATTCGGGAGTTGAACTGGCCATCTATCACAGCGCCCTGGTGGCCGCCCTGGAAAAACTGGGCAGGAAGAAGGCGATGATCGCCACCCTGAGGGAGGGTTCGGAAAAGCTGGCGGAGAAACTGGCCCGAATCGATTCCTACTCCATCAGGAACAGCATCATGACCCGGCGGGAGATAGCCGAGTTCATCGCACTGTGCAGGGACAGGGGGCTTCCCTTTCCGCCGGAAGGCTTCAGTTTTCATACCGCCAGCGAATGATCCCGTACAGTGAGTCCCGCCGTTCGGGAACTGTCCGTCTTGACTTCAAACGCAGGTACGCCATATCATCGAAAGCCGAATCCGCTGGAACAGCGCCTTTTCAGCGGGATGATCACAGTGTTAATGAAAGCTGGTCCGAATGAGCTGCCACCCTCGAAAGATTCTTTTCATCTTTCCCGAGACCAGATATCCGTCCGGCCAGCCTCCCCTGGGGCTCGGAATGCTGACGGCGGTCTCCCGGGGTCTCGGCCGTGAGGTGCGGGTATTCGATATGTCCTTCCGGAAGCGTCCTTTCAGGGAGCTTCGGGAGACACTGAACGGCTACAGGCCGGACACAGTGGGTATCTCCATCATGACCCCCCAGCTGGCCGATGCCGGAAGAGCTGCGGAAATTGTCCTGGAGATGGTTCCCGACGCGCTGCTGGTGGCGGGAGGGCCCCATCCCACGGTCCTTCCGGTGGATACACTGAAAAGGACCGGCGCTCACCTGGCTTACTCGGGGGAGTCGGAAATAGCGTGGAGCAGGCTTCTGCAGGGTGAGGACGCATCGGTAATTCCCGGATTCACCATGCTGAAGGGGGGAGAGGCGCACACCGTTCCCGGCCTGCTGCTGACGGAAGACCTGGATTCCCTTCCCATACCGGACAGGTCCGTTTTCGACATGGAGAAGTATTTCGCCGCATGGTACTCCATGGACCGGGTGGACCCGAACCTCAGGGGGACATCGATAATGGCCACCAGGGGGTGCCCCTTCAAATGCACCTTCTGTCAGCCCACCCTGAGCGAGATCTTCGGCAGGAAGACCCGCAAGCGCTCTCCCGCCTCCATCGTGGGGGAACTTGAATCGCTGGTTTCGGATTACGGGATAAACGCCTTCATGTTCGAGGATTCAACCTTCGTCGTGGATGCCCCCTGGGTACACCGGATATGCGATGAGATGCTGAAAAGCGGACTGGAGCTCAAATGGTGCTGCAACGTGAGGGCGGACCTGTTGAAGGAGGATCTTCTGGACCATATGAAGGAGGCCGGTCTGTCAAAGATCAACATCGGAGTGGAATCCGCCTCCCAGAGGGTCCTGGATGATATATACGAGAAGGGCATAACCGTGGAGGGCGTACGAAGAGCGGTGCGCATGGCACGGGAGAGGGGCATAGCGGTCCAGGGCTATTTCATGCTGGGGGCGCCGGGAGAAACCCGGGAGGAGATGAGGCAGACCGTGCGGTTCGCGGCGCGGGAGCCCTTCGACGACGCTCTTTTCGATATAACTACACCTTTTCCGCACACGGAGCTCTGGAACAGGACGAAGGAACTCATAGGTCGGGACTACCAGGATTTCGACTGCTTTCACAATTCGGTCTATGAACTGGAGGGCTTCGACCCCCGGGAGATAGAGAGGATAAAGAAACGGGCCTTCTGGAGGTTCTATCTTCATCCCCGCAGGATACTTAAGACCATCAGGACCGTACTGGGACCCCGCAGGCTGAAAAGGACGCTGATAAAGGCCAGAAGGGTCTGAAGGCGCCCGACGATGGAGGAGAATTGAGCAGAGTACTACTTGTTAACCCGCCCTCGGCGGTGGGTGTCTACGACAGGAGCAAGATAAGGGTGGCCATAACCAGCGCCCCCTTCATCACCCTGGCCACGCTGGCGGGAGAACTCCTGAAGGAGGGCCACCAGGTGAGGATAGCAGATCTGATGGTGGAAACGAACCCATTCGGGGTTTACAGGGAAGCGCTCCTGGAATTCCGCCCCGAATATGTGGGCATTACCTTCACCACTCCTCTGTTCCACGAGGCGGCGGAACTGGCCGCCATGGCGCATGAGCTGCTTCCGGGCTCCACCACCATAGCGGGGGGAATACACGCTTCGACACTGCCCGGGGAATCCCTGGAGGAGGGCGGCTTCGACATCGTCGTCCTCGGCGAGGGTGAGAGGACACTGGCGGAAGTGGTCTCCGGGGCGGACCCGGGAACGGTGAGGGGCATAGCCTTCGGAAAGGGCGATGGATATACCGAGACGCGGCCCAGGGAGCTTATAGAGGACCTGGACCGGCTCCCCCTGCCGGCATGGCAGCTGCATGACCTGTCGCGCTACCGTTCACCCCATATCGCCAGCAGGAAGAACCCGGTGGGATACATGGAAACCAACAGGGGATGCAATCATTACTGCACTTTCTGCAGCCAGAGGATATTCGGGCACAGTGTAAGGTCCAAATCCTCCCGCCGCGTAGTGGACGAGATGTTCCGAATGCTTGAACTTGGTTTTCAGGACATTCACATCAAGGACGACAACTTCACGGCGGACATCGAAAGGGCCAAGGAGACCTGCAGGCTGCTGATTGACGAGAAGTTTCCCGCCCCCTGGGCTCTGCCCACAGGGGTCAACGTGGAGGACGTGGACATGGAGTTCTTCAGCCTGGCCAGGGAGGCGGGCTGCTACCAGATATCCTTCGGCATCGAAAGCGGAGTTCCCGGAATACTCAGCAACGTCAACAAGAACCAGTCGCCGGAGAGGATGCGGAATGCGGTGGTCATGGCTCACCGGGCGGGCCTCGAGACGGTGGGCTTCTTCATGATGGGCCTTCCGGGGGATACCGAGGAGACGATGCGGCGGAGCATCCGTTTCGCCAGAAGCCTTCCCCTGACCTACGCCAAAGCCTCCATGACCCTCCCGTTCCCCTCATCCGCCCTGTACCGGCAGATAAAGAAAGACGGCAGGATACTCTCCGAGGACTGGAGGATGTACAACTTTCATTCCACATCCGAGGTATGGAAGCACGAGAACCTGGACTGGGACACCATAAGAAGATACTATTCGCTGTTCCACAGGAAGTTCTACTTCCGGCTGTCCTACATGTGGAGAAGGTTCTGGCGCGACATACGCATGGGACAGCTGTGGGACGACATAAAGGCGGTCCTCTCCAACGACTGGTCCTGAGGGGACGGAGGGTTTTATTTTTGTGACATCTTATAATATGCATATCGTTGCTTCGAAGGCCGGAATCCGCCGGGTCCTGCAGACCTCTGTTCTGTCTTGCCTCGTACTGTGTCTTTCGCTGCCGTCCTGCGGGGGGCGGGAGGAAAGTGATCAACGCTCAGACTGGTCCACCGATGTGGGCTGGATACTGGATTCGCTTCCCCACCTTCATCTTGACCTGTTCATGTACGAACCGCGGGACAGCCTGGAGAGCAGACTCCATTACCTGGCCGGACGGCTGGACAGCCTTACCGATATGGAAACCGCCATGGAACTCACTCGAGCACTGGCTTTCCAGCGGTGCAGCCATACCGGCATTTCCTTCTGGGACTATTCCACCAGGAGATTTCCCCTGTCCGTCATATGGCTGGAGGACGGACTGTTCGTCACCGGTATCGATGACCGGTACCGGGATATTGTCGGTTCCCGGCTTCTTACCTATGGGGAGGCGCCTGCGGAGGAAGCCGCCGCCGCCATGGCGGAGCTCTTCCCGGCTACCAACGAGGTGGCGCCAAGGACCAGCGCGGAGAGGTTCATGATGCTGGCCGAATGCATGGAGGCCCTGGGATACATCGATTCAGGCCGGCCTGCATCTTTCCGTTTCCTCATGCATACGGGGGACACTGTTAACCTTCAGCTGGACGCGGTTGATCTCGCCTACTCCGGTATGGTGGATATTCATGATGTCGAATCGGTGGAGCTTCCCATATGGCTTTCCTCCAGCGAACACTACTGGTTCCGATACCTTCCGGGGAGAAAGATGCTGTACTGCGCCTACAACGCATGCCTATTGAGGGATGATTATCCTATGCAGGATTTCGTCGGGGACCTGAACGAGACCCTTCTATCGGAGGATGTGAGTCATGTGGTGCTGGACCTTCGCAGGAATTCAGGGGGGAACTCCCTGGTGGCCGTTCCCCTCATCAGATGGCTCCGCAGGCTGTCGAATGAAGGCGGTGTCAGCATCAGCCTGATAGTGGGAAGGTGGACCTACTCCTCGGGTATACTCAATGCCCTGGATATTGCCGATATTCCAGGAGTTACGGTCTACGGAGAAAGGACCGGCGGTTCTCCCAACCACCTGGGAGAAGTGAGATCGGCCCATCTTCCTTTCTCGGGAATGACCGTATCGTATCCAACCAAGTACTTCCGGCGGGTAGATGGCGAGGGAAGTACCATGCTGCCGGACATCGAGGTACCACTTGCTCCGGAGATGCTTTTTCGGGGTGAGAACAGGGTCCTGGATGCCATATCAGGCGGTTGAACGGAACGGATGGATACCAGCCGATCGAGCCCCTTACTCTACCTGCACAGTTTCACCTCCGCGACCGGGGAGACAAGTATCGTATGGTACCGTGACCGGACCGGAGTAAGGATTCGGCGGATTTTCCTCAGCAGCGACGACGGAAGCTCTTCCGCGGCGGCCGGCCGCTCCTTTCCCGGTATTGCCTCATGCGCGAACCCGGAGATTCGGCGGCTAGCCGGAATCATCGGCATGATTTCCCGGGGGCTGCGTCAGGATTTCGACCTCGAACTGCTGGACCTGGGCATCTGCACTGACTTTCAAACAAAGGTGCTTCTGGAGACCGCCCGGATACTCCCGGGTCAGGTGAGATCCTACCGGTGGCTGGCGGAAAGGGCCTCCGGTCCATCCTGCGCCCGGGCCGCGGGAAGGGCGCTTGCCGGCAACCCGTTCCCGCTGGCGATACCCTGTCACAGGGTTGTCAGGTCGGATGGCGGCATAGGAGGCTACCAGGGAGGGGCAGCCATGAAACTCTCCCTGCTGGAGCTGGAGGGCGTTCGTTTCGACCCTGTGTCAGGCTGTGTCTCCAGTGTTATGTTCACCCCTGCGGAAAACTGAGCTGAAAAGGTACTGAAAGGTACGGATATGTTCACTGACAGATATCGGGAAATCCTCAGGAAGAGCCTTCAGAAAACAAGGGAGAACGGCACTTTCAAGAGAGAAAGGGTAATAACCACCAGGCAGGGCACTACGGTCGGAGTCGCAGGGACCAGGGAGGTGCTGAACTTCTGCGCAAACAACTACCTGGGCCTTTCCGGGGATCAGAGGCTTGTAGACGCGGCCTGCAGAATACTGGAAGAGAGAGGTTTCGGACTCTCTTCGGTCCGCTTCATATGCGGCACTCAGGATATTCACAAGGAGCTGGAGGAGAGGATATCCCGGTTCCTTCAGAAGGATGACACTATACTCTACTCCAGCTGCTTCGATGCCAACGGGGGACTGTTCGAGCCTCTGCTGACAGATTCGGACGCGATCATATCGGACCAGCTGAACCACGCCTCCATCATAGACGGTATAAGGCTTTGCAAGGCAAAGAGGTACAGGTACAGTCACGCCGATCTGGAGGACCTGGAGGAGGCTCTGATAACGGCGAGGGAAGCCAGGATCAGGGCCATCGTCACCGACGGAGTGTTCTCCATGGATGGAGAGATAGCTCCGCTTCCGGGAATCTGCGATCTGGCTGAGAAGTACAGGGCCCTTCTCATAGTGGACGATTCCCACGCGACGGGATTCATCGGAGAGAGGGGAAGAGGGTCCATCGAGTACCATGGAGTGATGGACAGGGTGGACATAGTGACCTCTACTTTCGGCAAGGCTCTCGGCGGCGCGTCAGGAGGTTTTACCTCAGGCCCCTCGGAAGTTGTCGA
>JAWOBF010000062.1:0-12834 GCA_046498225.1 Candidatus Aegiribacteria sp. | reverse complement strand
CCTCACGTCCCGGAGGAGGTCAGCCGGTACTCCATGAAGCATTTCAAGAAGCTTGAGGTGCCCCCGGGAATGACAGGCGTGTGCCAGGTGTCCGGAAGGAACGACCTGAGCTACAGGGAGATGGTGAAGCTGGACCTCTACTACGTAGACAACTGGTCGATCTGGCTCGACATCTCCATCCTGATTATGACTATTCCCGCAGTCCTGTTCCGAAAGGGCGCCTATTGAAAAGTCTTAATCCCACGGCCGTCCTGATCGCATGCCTCGCCGTATCAGCGGCTGTAGCTGTCTCCCTTCTCCAGACCAGCACCCACTGCAACTCAGCCAGCCGGATGGCCACAGTGGAGTCACTGGTGCACAGAGGTACTTTCGCGATTGACGGCTCTCCATTCCGGGACACCGCCGACCGTGTGGTTATCGAGGGCAGAACCTACTCCTCGAAACCCCCCATGCTCCCGCTGCTGGCCGCCGGCGGATACCTGGTATTTTCGGAGCTGACGGGGACTACCTTCCATACAGACCGGCAGACTGCAGTGGGTTTCGTCAACATCCTCACGGGTGTGATTCCCTACCTCCTTCTCCTGTACTTCTTCTACCGCTTTCTTCTGGTATGGACCGATTCCAGAAGGACCGTGACCCTGGGGCTGCTCGTCTTCACCTTCAACTTCCTGGGCCTTGGATATGCCACGGACTTCAATAATCACACACCGGCGGCGGCATGTCTGCTCATATCCTTCTACCTGGCCTTCCTTATCGTGAGCCGGCGGAAGGAGAAACCGGTCTTCTGGATACTGTCAGGCCTTCTGGCCGGAGTTGCCTCCACCTTTGAGTTCTGGGGAGGATTCTTCACTCTGGGATTTGCCGCCTATCTCTTCTCCGCACAACGCAGAAGGACCATCATGCTGTTCCTTCCGGCAGCGGCACTTCCTGTTGCGGCGCACTTCGCGGTGAACCTGGCCGCTACAGGTTCATTGCTTCCGGTCTACCTGCGCCCTGAGCTCTACCTTTTCCAGGGGGGGTACTGGTCCGACCCGGTGGGGATAGACGCGCTCAGAGAGCCCAGGCATATCTACTTCTTCCATATACTGCTGGGTCACCACGGACTGTTCTCCATGACACCGGTATTCCTTCTGGCGGCCTGGAGCATGGCGGGGGCCGTCCGTAAAAAGACCGGTAAGAAGCGGGAAGCGATAGCGGTGGGAATACCTGTTCTGGCCGTAATTCTGTTCCTCGGAATACGTACGAGGAATTACGGCGGTGTCTGCGCGGGATTCAGATGGATGATACACGCTATGCCGCTTCTTTTCCTCTTCGTTGCGGAATGGATAGACAACCACAGGTCGGTGCCTGCTATGGTCCTCCTGGCAATACTGTTCGCTGTGGGTCTGGCAATGCTGGCGGACGTTCCCTGGGCCAGCGCAGGGCCCTGGCATCATTCAGCGTGGCACAAATACGTGTTCGGACTCTACTGACCTGACCGGATAGAACCGGAGACAAGCTTCCTCACCGCATCGCTCACCCTGTCAGGGCTCACGGACGCCAGCGATATTTCATCATCGGCCGTTATCACTTCATTTTCGACATGCCACGGGTACCATTTCGGCAGCGAGGGGTCGAAGGGAAGGTACATGCCCACCACGGGTATTCCCATGGAGGCCGCAAGGTGTATCACCGAAGTGTCCGGGCTCACCAGCAGCACCGCTCCCCTGAGGAGGGCCGCAAGGTGAAGGATGGTGGGAGTGGGCGGCGCCATGGCGGAACCCTCCACCCGGCGGACAATGGCTTCCCCCCTCTCCCGGTCAGAGGAGTGGGCGACCAGAAGGGGCACCAGTCCCATGGAGAGCAGGTCCCTGCATACCGAGGCGTACTTCTCCGTTTCCCACTCCCGGTTGGGACCGCCGGCGGAGATATTGACCGCCGCGCAGTCACCGGGAAGGAATCCCGCGCTATCCCAGAAGCGCCTGGCGTAATCGGTCTCCTCGCGGGAAAGGCTGACCTCCCTGTCCAGAGTGTCGGTGCCGACCGGTCTTCCCAGACCGGACAGGAGTCCGGCGAAGGCGTCCATGATGTGGCCGTCCTGCGGGGCGGCAACCCTGACGTTGTACGGCAGCCTGTTGTCCCTGTCCACGTGAAGCCTCCACCTGGCCCCGGAGGCGAGTGAATAGACCAGAGATGTCGTGGAGTCGTGCATGTGCATGTCAACCGCGGCTTCGGGGGCGTACTCCCTGACCTGCAGAAGGGAGGACACGAAGTCCGCCGGGTTTTTTGAGTACCGGATGACATCGATGTCCGGCTCGTGCTTCAGGATAATGCGGTTGGATTCGGATGCAACAACGTACAGCCCGGCCCTGGGATGCACCTCTTTGAGCTTTCGAAGCAGGGGAAGCGTCATTATCATGTCCCCTATCCTGTCCTGTCTCAGCAGGAGAATGCCGGTGAGCTCCTCTCCCTGTGGAATCGAGGGAATCACCTCAGAGGAAGAAAGTCCCGGCGCCAGTCCCCGGAAGAGCAATCTCCTTCCGCCGGTCTCCAGTTTCTTCAGCAATCCGGCCATGATTCCATCTCGACTGCCGCGGTTCTTTCAGCCAGCCTTATAACAGCCCGCATCACTTCGTCGACCTGAATATTCCCGACCCTTTGGGAGTCCATCAGCACCTCGCTCTCCACCCTCCAGGGGAACCAGAGGGGAAGATGTTCCTCGTTGGCCCGGTAGAGGCCCACAACTGGAATGTCATAGGAAGAGGCAAGATGCACAAGCCCCGTATCGGGAGTAATGAACATGGCGATGTCCCGCAGGAGGGCCGCGGCGTGGAGGATGGTGGGACATTCCGGCGCCGCGATGACCCCGGGAAGGCGGGCGGCGATGGCCGCGGCGCCCTCCCTCTCCGGGGGAATTGACATCAGGACCGGTCTGTGGCCGCGTTCCAGCAGTCTGACGCTGAGCTCCTCCACCCTGGAGACGGGCCACCTGTTCCGGGGATCCCGGGCGGACATGTTTATTCCGATCAGCCTGTTCCTGAGGCCCAGGCCGGCCTCCCTCCAGAAGTCGTCGGCGAACTCCCTCTCCGCGGCGGACAGCCTTACCCGCCGGTCCAGCCTCGAATCATCGATATCCCTTCCCAGTCCTTCAAGCAGGATCCTGGTCATGTCGGCGTTGTGGGTCCTTTCGGCGGGCATCGGGACCCGTACGTTGAATGGCAGCCTGTTGTCCCGGTTCTCCGCTGAGAGCATCCATCCGGCACCGGAGAGAAGTCCGTAGATGAAAGATGTGGTAGAGTCGTAGTGCATCCTTGTGTCCACCACTGCGTCCGGCCCGAAGTCCCTGGCCTCGCGAAGGCTCCCCAGAAAGACAGACGGGGCGCTGTCGTAGAGTATGGTGTGAAACTCCCTCTCATGCCTGAGGAGAATCCCGTTCCTTCGGGAAACCACTATTCCTACCCGGGCTTCGGGAAACAGCTCCCTTACCTTCCTGAAGTAGGGAAGGCACACCATCATGTCCCCTACTGCGTCCCACCTCATCAGCAGGATATTCCGAAGCCCGGCCCCCGGCGGAACACGGGTTAGGGGCTCCCCTCCGCCGCGGGCGCGATGCAGATATTTCGCTAGGAGCCTTCTGCCGGCTGTCTCAAGCCTCCTGGACAATATTTTTCTCTCCCCGTGCATAAATCCAATGCATTCTGTATGATAATAGCCTGAAAATATAATACACGGAAGGACGCCACGGCGGGCGCGCCACTATGCCGTCCCCGTCGCCTTCCGGCTGCCGCCTGTCGTTGACGGGCCTGAATGCTACTGTTTGCGCGGTAACCCGTTGAGGACGCGGCTGGAGCATGGCAACAAAAATGCTTGTGAAATGTGTAACGAACTTTTTTAACGAAAGGAGGCCTCAATGGCCGTCAAGCACATCAAGGGAAGCGAAATAGCTTCGCTGACAGCAAAGGAAGACAAGATATCACTGGTGGACTTCAGCGCTACGTGGTGCGGCCCGTGCAAGATGCTGGACCCGGTACTGGACAAGGTTTCCGAAGACCTGGACGACAGGGTCTATTTCTACCACATCGACGTGGACGAGAGCCCTGAGGTGTCCTCGGAATTCGGAATCCGCGGTGTTCCCACAATGATTGTCTTTCATTCAGGCCAGGAGATAGAGAGAATGGTGGGCTTCCGTGACAGGAACGCCCTTCAGCGTCAGCTGGAAAGCCTGGCAGACTCCAGGCTGGACTGACAGCCATGGACCTGAAGACAGGACTGGTAGGCAGAAGTTCCGAAGAGGGAAGAGAGGTGGACCTTATCATAGCCGGAGGGGGTCCGGCCGCTATATCAGCCGCTCTGTACGCCGCGAGGTACGGCATGGACCACGTGGTTCTGGAGAGCTATCAGCCGGGTGGTCAGGCGGCCCTGACAGCCTGGATAGAGAACTACCCGGGAATAGAACGAATTGCCGGCGGAGACCTTGCCACGGGCATGAAGGAACAGGCGGAGAGCTGGGGAGCGGTTTTCGAATCGGCAACGGTTACTTCCGCCGTTCCCTCCACCTCCGGTGACTTGATAGAGGTCAGGGCCGATTCCACCGTTTACCTGGCCAGGTACCTGATCATAGCCACCGGCGCAGCCCCCGCCAGGCTGGGAATACCGGGTGAGGACAAGTTCTACGGACGTGGAGTAAGCTACTGCGCCACCTGCGACGCTCCGTTCTTCAAAGGTGCCCATGTGATGGTAGTCGGGGGCGGCGACAGCGCTGTCAAGGAGGCTCTTCACCTGTCGGAGTTCGCCTCGAGACTCACCCTTATTCACAGGCGGGACAAATTCCGGGCGGAACCCTACCTCACAGAGAAGCTCCTCTCGTGCGGGAACTGCATCGTCCTCTGGAATACGGTGCTCAAGGCAATCGAGGGAGAGGAGAACGTGGAATCGGCAGTGGTGGAGACTCCCGAGGGCCGGAACAGGATCGATCTGGACGGAGTTTTCATCTACGTGGGAAGGAAGCCGGCCACGGAACCCTTCAGTGAACTGGTGGACCTGAACGACAACGGAACGGTCAGAACCAGCGATATCGTGCATACATCCAGAAGTAACGTTTTCGCAGCCGGCGACGTAACGGACAACGAACTGCGTCAGATAGTCACAGCCGTGTCCGACGGAGCCCGGGCCGCTTCTGCGGCCTTCGACATGCTGCAGTGATGGAGGTGAAGAGTCCATGGCATTACTGTCGGACAAGGACGCAAAGGAAGTAAAGAAATTATTCGGGGATCTGGAGCGGGACGTTCACCTCAGGGTGTACACACGGAAGCTCGAGTGTCCCACCTGCGGGGATACCGAAGCTATCCTGAAGGAGCTGGACGGGCTTTCGGACAGACTGAAGGTCACTTTTCTCAATTCCGAGGCCGACCGGGATATGGCGGAGCGGGACGGTGTGGAAATGACCCCCGCTGTCATCGTATCCGACGGCACCCATTCCAGGGTGAAGTTCTACGGGACACCCTCCGGCTACGAGTTCAGCTCACTGCTGACATCCATAGTGGACTCCGGAGGGGCGGGAGAGCCTCTGTCGGATGAAAGCGTGGAATTCCTGGATTCGGAGCTGGACAGGGACCTCAGACTTCGAGTCTTCGTAACCCCCGCGTGCCCCCACTGTCCGGCATCGGCGGTACTGGCAAGCAGGATGGCGAGGCACAGCCCGAGGGTAAAAACGGAGATAATAGAGGCCAACGAGTTCCCGGAGCTCTCCAGAGAGTTCAGGGTTCAGGGAGTTCCCCGCACGGTGGTCGACCGACAGTTCTACGCCGAGGGAGCGCTGCCGGAATCCATGGTAGTCCAGGCTCTCAGACAGGGTCTGCAGGAGGACCCCGCGGAGGAGAAGAACCTGATGGACTACGTGCAGACGGGATGATCCGAATGAAAACCATTGCTTGTATAGTACTTCTGGCAGTCGCGCTGCCCGCCGCTTCGCTGGAATTCCCCCTGGAATCCACCGGGGTCCTTGAAGCCTACAGCTTCTTCGAGCAGAGCGTGGAGCATTTCATCTACAGCAATATCGGGACCGACATCAGGATACTGCAGGCGGGAGACTTCTCCTGGCTGGTGGGAATGTCCATGGAAACGTACATGGGAGAGAGCTGGAACAGCCCGGAAATGAAGTTCAACATCTACGGGGGTCACTGGAACATAATGACTCAGTTCGGGTGGATGCTCGACCCTGTTCTGGTGAGGCTGTACACCGACCATGAGTGTTTCCACAACATCGACATGCCGGACACCCTGTCCGAATACATGAACAACATCAAGCTGGGCGTGGTCCTCGATCTGCCTCCTCCTCCCCGCAGCGAAGATGTAGTTTTCCTGCCATCGGGGGCGCCGGACGGGTGGTTTTCCATCGGGCTCTACAGGCCGCGGGGAGATACCTACCAGAAGGGACACGATTTCGACTGGTCCATGCACGGCTACCTGGACTTCGAAGGTGTCTCCTACCGTTCCTGGTTCTCCGGCCTCAGGTACAGCGGGGACCTGTACTTCCATGACGACGGTTCCGGAACCTCCAGACACAGGGGCGAGGTCTTCGTCGCCTACCAGGCTTCAAAGGGGGTTTTCGAGGCGCATCTCACCCATTACGTGAGTGACACGCAGCCCTTCAGGTCCCTGGAGGGACAGAACTACTGGGGGATCCGCTTCATCTGGTGAGCTTCCGCCCTCTATTCCAGCCCTGTCGGGCCTATCACCATGGGAGGCACACTGAGAGATCCCTTTTTCTCCGGCTCCCCCAGCTCCACTATCCTTGAAAAGAGGTCCATCGGCTTCCAGTTCCATCTGAAGTCCTTCACCGGGTGAACGATCCTTCCGTCCTCAACCAGGAAGACACCGTCCCGGGTCATGCCGGTAAGGCTGAGTTCCTTCTGGTCGACGAACCTTATGTACCAGAACCTCCTGAACAGAAGCGCTCTTCCCTTCACTTCCCGCAGCAGGTCTGATGTGGACCCGGAATTCCCGCTGATGGCAAGCGTACCGGGAATGAACAGAGGCTTCCGGCCCGTCTTTTCGGCCCAGAACCTCGTACAGGGCTGGTTGACAAGCCTTCCGGCGTCGATCCAGGTCACGTCCTCGGCCGCCAGTCCCTCCCCGTTGAAAGGTGTTCCCTTGAGTTCACCGTTCACCTGGCTGCTCATGGTGAAGCTGTCGCCGGTCACCCTCTCCCCCATTCTGCCGGAGAACACGGTAAGTCCCTCGTCCGCCGGCCTGGCGTTCATGGACCATGCTATGAAGGGTACCAGGTCCGCCACCGCCTGGGGTTCGAATATCAGCCTGTAGTCACCGGGCTGCAGGTCCCTCTGGTCCCGGTTCGCGTCTGCCTCCTCCGCCACCTGCGCCACCGTCTGGTCCACGGGAAGGTCTCCCCATGCTTCCGAGGAGAGAAGCCTGAAGCTTGAGGCCTTTCCCCTGTCCATTGTCAGCCTTATGCCGGCTTCCGTTGCCCTGTGGGCGGCGAGGTTGCCGGTGGAGGTTCCGATGGCTACCTTCGAGTAGGTCATGGAAACCAGACCCGATGCCTCCATTCCCCTGGAAGCGGCGGTGGACACTGCGGCTGCCGCGGCCCCGGCCCGCTCTTCAGGGTCAACCTTCGCGGTTTCACTGTCCCAGGCTTCCACTACCGGATATACCTGTCCCCCCTCCACCGGGGGCATGTACTCAGGGTCCGGCGAAGCGGTCTTGAGCATTTCCACGGCCTCGTCCAGTATCCCGGGAACAGCGTCGAGGTCGATGCGATGGGTGGAATAGACCGTTTCTCTCTCCCCGTCGCCCAGCTTTATCCTGAGTTTCCTCTGGAACTTGTCCATGTTCTGGGTTATCCTGTTCTGGCCGAATCGCACAGCCGCCTCCCTGTACTCCGACAGTCTGGCCACAACGTGGGGAACCCGGGCTTCGTCAAGTACGGCTTCCACTACTTCAAGAAGTTCTTCCCGTGTCATTCCGCGCCCCTTCCCACCTGTATGTTCCTGAACCTGGAGGTGCTGGCCCCGTGGGTCATTCTGGCGGCCTGCATCGGCTCACCCTTTCCGCAGGTGATCAGACCCATGGTCCTGAAAAACCTTCCGTCGGAAATACCGTCACAGGACCCCCAGAAATCCCTGGTCTTCGACCGGTATATCACCTTCTTCAGGGGACGGGTCTTCTTCCCGTTGCTTATCTCCCAGAACATGTCCCCTCCGAACTGGAAATTTTCCCTTCTCTGGCCTATGCTGAAGGAACCCCTGCCCTCGATGTATACACCCTTTCGAACCTCTGAGATGAGATCCTCCGGAGTAACCGGGTCAGGCCCCGGTTCCAGGTAGAAGTTGGGCTGCCTGTTGATGGGAAAGCTGGCGTGGTCCTGCGCCCTGCAGCAGCCGGTGCTGTGCTCTCTGCCCACCAGCAGCGCCGTTTCCCGCACCGATCCGAACTGCTGGAATATGCCGTTCTTCACCGTATGCCATTTCTGTCCGGGCACACCTTCATCGTCCCATCCCCAGCTGGCCACACCGTAGGGCAGGGTGTTGTCAGCTATGAAATTAACTATTTCCGAACCGTACCTGAGCTTTTCCTGGTCGTCTATGTTCAGGAATGTCCTTCCCGCCATGCTGGCCTCCCAGCCCAGAGCCCGGTCGCTTTCCGTGGGATGTCCCACGGACTCGTGCATGGTAAGGCTCAGGTGGGTTCCATCCAGAACCAGGTCCATCACTCCGGCCGGCCCCTCGGGAGCCTTGACCTTCATTATGGCTTCCTCCCTGGAAATCTCGGCCCATTTCAGGAGGTCGGCATCCTCTATCCATTCCCAGCCGGCTATCCTGGCGCCGTCCTGAAAGCCTCTGCTCTGCATGTCCCCGTCGTGGACCGCGTAGGCGTTCAGCACCGGCATGGTGAAAACCAGGTCGGAGGAGACCAGGGTACCCTGGGTGTTCCCGAATACCCTTCTCTTCCTCTCGAACCTGAGGTTCGTCCAGCTCATGCTGATAAGGGGTGACTCGTGCATGATGTCCGCCGCCCTGGCCATCAGATCGAACTTGTCGCTCCTGGAAACCTCAAAGGGATCCTTCAGGCAGGGACCGTCGTAATGACCGGTGGAGGGAGACTCCGGGGACAGCCGGACCGTACCCTTCACCACACCCGCTCCGGCCCTGGCGACTTCCACCGCCCTGTCCACAGTGGCCTCGACCTCCTCCACGTCAAGGCCGGTGCAGGACGCGAATCCCCAGCATCCGTCAACCAGGACCCTTACTCCGACTCCCCTTTCATCCTGCAGCTCCGCCTCGGCAAGTCTCTGCTTGCGGAACGTGAGGTTCTCCAGGTCGGTATTCTCCACCCTGGCATCTCCGTAATCCACGCCCCTGTGGCTGAGCTGTTCTACGATCCTCTCCGTCAGCGCCCTCATCTCTTCGATCATGGGCTCATCCTTCCATGTGGCTTTCCCGGCCGCCGCCGGGCGCGGTGCTTCCATCCGCCCGCTCCAGGATCTTGACTATCTGCATGTTGTAGTTCCTGCTGGCGCCAAGACGCCGGTTCACTATCACCGCCGCGATAATGCCCAGGAGAAGTCCTCCCCCGGCTCCCGCCGCCCTGTCCGCGTCGGGTCCCCCCATCATCAGGAGGTATCCCGCGAACAGCAGCAGCACCGGAATAAGGAAAGTAGCCGCAATTATCGCCAGGGATGCCGCTGACTTCAGCTCCAGCCTGACTTTGTCCCCCGGGGCGGCCCCGACTTCGTTGGCGACCCAGATGGAGCGCTCCTCTCTCTTCCCTCCGGAGAGTGTCATGCAGGCGTGCCTGGCTTCACAGGCGCTGCATTCCGAGGTGTCCACAGGGCAGACCAGGGCCTGTCCGTCCCTAACTTCCCGCACAATTGCTTCTCTTGTCATGAAACTCCCGATCCGGTGAAATCCGACCAGCCTTTATTGTCCCCCTGGCTTTGATATCATGCAGGCGGCCTGCGGTCAAGGGAGTGAGCGGTCATTCTGAAGCTCGACTGTCTTCTACTCGACTTCTCTCATAGATTCCGCCATGGAGAAATCATCAAGAGCACCTTCCTCGTCACCCATCAGTTTCCGTGCCAGCCCTCTGTAGTAGTAATAATCCGCATAATCATCGAGGAGCTCGATCGCCCTGTCGTAATCCTCGATAGCCGTCTCGAATTCACCCTCCAGGGCGTAAGCGTTCCCTCTGAAGAAATAGAGTTCCGATCTTTCCGGGTTCAGCTCCAGGGCGCTGGTCAGATCTTCCACCGCTTGCCGATATTCATCCAGTTGAATGTTGGTCCTGCCCCTGTAATAGTATGCCCACCATCGAGTCGCATCGAGCTCCAATGCATGGTCGAAATACTCCAGAGCTTCCAGAAAATCCTCCTGCAGGTAGTGGATCTTCCCCAGGTCGATGACGGCGCTGTAGAGGTCTGGGTGCAGCTCTGCCACCCTCTCGTAGTCAGCGATGGCTTCCTCCGTTCTGCCCGAGTTGTAGAGTGCTTCTCCCCTCATCGAGTAGGCTTCCGCGTAGTAAGGAGCTATCTCGATGCCGCGGGTAGCGTCACTCACCGCCTCATCGTACAGTTCAAGCCTGTTGTTGAGATTGGCTCTGTTAACGTAGGCTCGCGGATTGTGAGGGTTGATGGATAGGGCCGTACTCAGGTCCTCACGGGCCCTGTCATATTCCTCCATGGCCATCAGAGCCCTGGCCCGGTCTATGTAGGGGACTTCGCTGCTGGAGTTTATGCTGATGACCATGTTCAGATCGTCCAGTGCGCTGGCGGGGTCCGACATGTTCTCGAGGTATATGATGCCTCTTCTATAGTAAGCGGAGTAATCATCAGGGTTCAGTTCTATCGCCCTGTTCAGGTCCTGAAGAGCCAGCTGGAACTCTCCCGTGTGATCCTGATAGACAAGTGCCCTGTTGAAGAAGGCTTTGCTGTCACGGGGATCGATCTCCACCGCTGTGCTGAAATCCTCTATCGCCTCCTCGATCTGATCGTTGTAGAGTCTCACGATCCCCCTGTTGGTGTAGCTTGGGGCGACACCCGGATCGATCTCTATGGCACGGTTGAAATCTTCCAGCGCTTCCTCCATGTTTCCCGCCTGCGCCGTGACAATGCCTCTCATCAAATATGGCAGGTAATCGTCGGGATCCTTCTCCACAGCAGTTTCAAGGTCTTCCATAGCGCTGTACAGCTGGGATGAGCCTTCGTAGACCAGAAGACCCCTGCAGGCGTAGGCATCGCAGATGTCCGGAGCTATTTGGATGGCTCTGCTGTAGTCTTCCATGGCCGCCTCGAGGTTACCGGTGATGTTATGGTGCAGCTTTCCTCTGTTCAGGTATGCATGGTAGCATTCAGGATTCATCTGGATCGCTCTGTTGTAATCCATCAGAGCCGAATCAGGCTGGTTCAGGTACATATGGACAGTTCCCCGTGTTACGTACACGTATTCCCATTCCGGAACAAGCTCGTGCGCCGTATTCACAAGTTCAATTGCCTCGTCTGCCCTGAAGTTATCAATGGCTATCCAGGCAAGACCTATGTAAGGCTTTCCAAAATCAGGATCCAGCTCCAGCGCTTTATGGAAATCCCGGCGGGCCTCTTCGACCATGCCCTCTGTGTATTCGGCCCAGCCCCTTCCGAAGTAGGCTTCCGGATCGTCAGGGGCCAGTTCCACAGCCTCGACGTAAATAGCAATTGCCTCCTCGGAATTCCCGCAGAGCAGTTCCTCGAGCCCCTGTTCGAGAAGTGCTTCTACCTCCGCTTCCGAACCGAGAGCCGGCTGAGCGAAAACACCTGCAAGAGAGAGAAGTAACAGAAGCCTGATTATACGGTGCATTCTTTACCCTCCCGAAAATACTGTGAAATGTAAACGCGACTATCCCTGTCTTAAGGCTTAATAATAATAGAATTCCGGATTCCACACTTCCCGCGATCTGCTCCGTGACATGAAGTGGCCAAGTTTCTATGTAGAGCCTGAGCATTCTCGAGGGTATTCCAAGGTACATGGATACCGACAGGTACCATCTGTTCAGCATGGCCGTAACGGTCAGCAACCCATGGCGGGCTGACATCAACGGTGACAGATACATTGACGTTGTCGCTTTAGAGGTGCTCACTTCCACGCCGTACAAGGTCGCCTGGTTCGAGAACGACGGAACCGCCGGCGGCAGGTCGCATTCGGTCAGGTTCGTGAAGATATAGTTTTTCCTAAAGAGATGAATTCGGAACCTGGAACGCTCAAGTCCGATTAATGATAGTGTCTCTTATAACATTCCTCCGTCCCCTTTTTTGATTGACATCATATCCGCCGTTCAGGTATATCCATATTGGGAATTTGGTGTACAGTCCTGCGAGAAAGAGTCACTTATGAGACGATTTCGCATCGGCCCCGTTTTGACGGTGCTCATGCTCCTTCCGTTATCATCAGCAGAAGCAGCTGACGGCTTCCCTGAAAACACCATTCCGACCCTGGCGATGCGGATCAAGGGTCCTGATGCGTCTTTCATCACCGATTTTCCGATTCAGCTGCTCTGTGAGCTGTCATGGCTGAACTTCGACGCTGTGAACTTCGGAGGCAGGGCCTCAAAGTACTATGTAACCGATCTCATGTCCCTCTGCGACAGCGCCGGTGTCCATTATTCGTTCTGCGCTTCTGAGATAATGCAGTATCTGGCGGAATGGGCCGATCCCGAGTACAGGTACTGGTTCAGGTACGAGGACGCATCATTGACCTCGGATTCCTGTTTCGCAAGGAGTAATGCCGAATTCGATTCGATCCTCCAGTTCATGCCTGCTGAGTCTTTGTATTACATGGATGACTCGCTCTCTATCAGAAGCACAAT
>JAWOBF010000031.1:0-24831 GCA_046498225.1 Candidatus Aegiribacteria sp. | reverse complement strand
AGTCATGCTCCCATTCATCATCCTGCCGGTAATGGTAGGACCTTCCCGCACCGTAGGGCCTGACTTCCGCGCCCAGGGAACCCTCTATGCCCCTTATGCCTTCGAGCCGGACAAAGGTCTCGAGATCGGCCATTGGTCCCGATTCGGAGAGAACGTACCATCCGTTCTCCGATGTTCTGCTGAGTATCCGCTGGAAATTGATCTTCCAGGTCTGCTCATCACGGTTGGAATTGAATCTGAGGCAGCTGTATGGAATGGCGAATTCTGCAGTCCATCCACTGTCCGTTCTGGATGTCCCGCTCTCCCAGACCGCGTCCCAGCTGTAGTCCCAGCCTCCATGGGGATTGAGTTTCGAATCCATCTGTGAGTTTGCCAGGCTGACCTCGAAACTGCTGGCTTCGCGTCCGTCGCCCCAGGTATCAAGCAGTATGGCTATCCATTCGCCGGTTATGTAGTCGTCCCTCGGAGTGAGTGCCTCCACCATTCTTTCCGGGTTCGGATCATGCAGAAAAAAGCCGAAGTATATGCTGTTGTCGTCGTAGATAACGTAGATATTGGTAGGTTCGGACATAGGCTCCCCGTAATCGGGACCGAACTGCATGAAGGTGGATTCCACCTCAACCGCATCCTTCCATACCGGATCGTCCAGCACACCGTCGATATCAGGGGCCTGCTCAACCCTGACCGCGGTTACGGGCTGCGGGGTTGAAATGAGAGTGGAGAGGAAGAGAAAAAGCTGGAACATGATATCTCCCTTACAGGATTCAGTTTTTGATAATCATACCCATCCAGTATGGACGAGTCAATTAAAATCTTATAACCAATTGATATATTATTATTTACGAAAAAATAGAATTTGAGTCAAAACAGAAAAACAGCCCCGGCGTACCCTTACTGATCTGCGAACCAGTCGCAGACAAGTTCGAAAAATATGGGTGGTGGTCTGGGATCCTCCCACAGATCGAGATGTTTCAGAATCCGCTTAATGACAGAGGGCTGCTCTATGATGGAAACAACCTTCATGTCTCCACCGCACTTAGGGCACTCCAAGGCATCGATGTCCCAGACCTTCTTCAGAAGAACTGCCCACTGCTGTCTTCTGCGTCTGGAGCAGAAAGAACGGTCTTTCACCGAAGAAGCGGGCTCCTCTTCGACTGGTGCCTTCGGTAAAAAGCCCTTCCTTCACTCTCTCCCCCTCCATGCCTGGCTGTAGGCTCCTTAGTATATGACCTGTTTGGCTCCCTTGCGTGGTATGTGAGATGTAATCCGTGCAATCCAATCGAGGGGATCAGAAACGTCGAAGTTCCTGGCAAGGCCGGGATGAAAATGCTCACCCCTGTAAAGCACTGTATTAGAGTCTTCGCTATAACTCATCCTCTCCAGTGAGAACGGTGCACTGGAAATCTAAAGAAGTGCGGTTGGACAATTCCCTTGTGTAGCCAACCGCCGTGTGGAACGCTGAGTACTGAATCCGGTGTCAGTATTGACAGGTAGAAAGCCAATCCACATCATCACCTTACACGAACGCACCGCTGCGGGAAAGCCCCGAGTATATACCGGTGGGCAATAGTCATTGGAGAGAAGGTTTGTTCTTCTACGAAGAAGTTTTCAGGGAGTTTCAGGATCGCCGGGTGAAGTACGTAGTGGTCGGCGGCATTGCCGTGAATCTGCTTGGTTCGCTTCGCAGCACCGCCGATATGGATATTCTAGTGGAGATGACCGATGAAAACATTCGGAATGTGGTGAACGCACTTACCGATCTTGGCTTCCGGGCAAAGCAGCCTGTTGATCCTGCCGGGCTTGCCTGCCGTGAAACACGCTCCCGGTGGATGGAAGAGAAGCATATGAAAGCCTTCAACTTCTACAAAGACGGCGAACTGGAGGAAGTGGACGTAGTGCTGGAATCTCCGGTTGAATTCCAAGAGGCAATATCAGACGCGGTTCATCTGGACATAGACGGAGTCGACATACCGGTTATATCCATAGACCACCTGATAGAGATGAAAAAGGTAACCGGAAGACCCATAGACCGGCAGGACATAAGGGAACTCAGAAAGATACAGGAGCTGAGGGAGGATCAATGAGCTTTCAGTGGGAGACGGAGGAAGAACGACTTAGAAGGCTCATGAGCTATCCACCGGAGAAAAAGATGCAGTGGCTCCGTAAAATGCAGGAACTGATCCTCAAGGTCTCCTCCGGAAAGGACCTGGAACTAAGGCGCAGGCTCAGGGATAGCCGCTGAGGCACTCCCCGGCTTCTATTGACCTTGCTCCAGCTCATCCGCTCTCTGGAAGTCACCCGGACTGCGCTCCTCGCTGGCTCTGTTCTCTCCATGAACGTGTAACGCGAAAGATATGATCAAAAGCAGAAAGGAAAAGGAAGGAAACTGACTGGGGCGCAAAGCTGGAACATGATATCTCCCTTGCAGGATTCGGTTTTCGATGATCATACCCATCCAGTATTGGGGAGCCAAAAATGAATCCTGTAACAACATGATATTTAGTAATTTACGAAACCATGGAATTTGATTCAAAACAGGGAAAACAACCCCGGGTTACAGAAGAATCAGAAAATCGAAGGTTCTCACAGAGGGTGCAGGAACGCCCTTACCGGCGAGCCGTCCCCGGACTCTATCCTGAGAGGGAAACAGAGAAGAAGGTACTTTCCCGGCGCGATGTCCCGAAGAACGAGGTTCTCCACCACAGGCACTCCGGCCTCCAGCAGTGTGCCGTGGGAGGCGTCGCTGCCGGGGGGGTCCACCGACAGGCTGTCTATTCCCACAAGGCAGATTCCCTTATCAACGGCCGCCTGAGCGGTTCCAGCAGCCAGGTGGGCGTATTGCGCAACATCGGCGGGTCCTTGCCCGTGGGCGGTCTTCAGAAGGATCGCCCTTCCATCCAGCTCCAGGCCGCTCAGAAGCCCCGGTTCCACGGCGCGGCGATCAGTGCAGTCCAGCACCAGGGCCGGCAGGATGAGGCGGGAAGGCGTTATGCCGCCGATAGCGGCGGAGCAGCGGCAGAGATGGGCGGGAGCGTCCATGTGAGTGCCGGAATGGCTGCTCATGACTATCCTTGAAGTGCGGAAACCGGCCTCCTCCCTGACCTCCCTGCGGAACCGGGTGTCCCCCGGCCATGCCGGAGTGGTGTTCGACAGGGGCATGGTTACGTCCAGAAGTTTTTCGGGGTCGATGAAATAGCGCATTTCACTCTTCGCCTTTCGTCGCGCCGGGGCATTCCTCGGCAAGGGGGCACAGTCCGCACGCGGGTTTGACCGGTCTGCATACCCTCTGGCCGAAGCGGACCATGGTGTGGTTGATTCCCGTCCATTCCATCCGGGGGAACAGTTCCCGAAGCTCCGCCTCGGTCTCTTCCGGAGAGCCGGTATTCACCAGTCCCAGCCTGTTGGAAATCCTGTGCACGTGAACGTCGACGCAGACGGCTGGTATCCCGAACACCATTCCCAGGACGAAATTCGCGGTTTTTCTTCCCACTCCGGGAAGGCTGAGGAGTTCCTCCATGCTGTCCGGAACCTCTCCTTCGAAATCCCGCACCAGGATACTCGACAGTTCCCTGAGCTGGCCGGCCTTCTGCCTGAAGAAACCCGCCGGTCTCAGGAGTTCCTCGAGGCTTCGCCTGTCGATGGCAGCCATGGCCTCGGGGGTGGGAGCCCGGTCCAGGACCTGCCTGGAAACCTTCCTGGTGGTGGCGTCCCTTGTCCTGAGGCTGACTATGGTGCTGACCAGGACATGGAAGGCGTCCCCTGAGGTCTCCAGGGGGGCCGGGGACCCCAACTCACCGAGGAAGTCACGCATGCGGCGAAGAACAGAACCGGCCCTGGCGGAACTCAACCATCGACCTTTACGAAGTCCAGCCCCGAATTGCCCCTGGAATTGAGTCTCAGTGCAAGAGTGCCGTTCAGGAGCGAGATCAGATCGCTTCCCAGAGCCTCCTTCCGCCAGCCTGAGAATTCCCTTATCGCGAGTAGTTCCTCCTCGTTGCCGGGCGGATCACTGGCCAGCGCGCCGATAAGGTCCCTCGAGAGGAGGAGTTCCGGGGATATTCCCAGTCTGCAGGACTCCTGCTTGAGGAAGATGCGGAGAATATCCCGTCTTGCGGATACTCCCGGACGGGAACGGTGTCTGGGAATGCGGGGGTAGTCGTCCGAGGGATGGCTCAGCTCCCTGGAGATGACCTCGAGCACCTCATCGCCCCACCTGGATATGAAGCCGTCTGTTACGCCCCTGAGCCTGGAAAGGCTCTTTCTGTTGCCCGGCGCCATGTTTGTAATAGCTCCAAGTACATGGTCGGCGGCCACGAAGTTCCTGGGCCTGTTCATCTCCATGGCGGCCCGTTCCCTCCAGTTCACAAGGGCCCACAGGACACCCAGGCGGTTCTTCCTTATCTTGGACCTGGACTTGACCTTCTTGAACGACCTGGCGGCGGAGTTGCGGTATGTGGAAGGGTCGATGAGCGACTCCGCCTCCTGCCGGTACCAGTCCAGGCGCCCTTGTTCCCGCAGCTTTCTCATCTGGTTGCGGTAGATCTCCAGCAGGTACCTTACGTCATTCAGGGCGTACTCGATCTGTTCCTCTCCCAGGGGTCGGAGGGACCAGTCGCTCAGGGTATGACCCTTCTTCGGGGAAGCGCCGCACTCGGACCTGATCAGCCTGGACAGGGACAGCTGCCTGTCGTAGCCGAGGAATGCGGCCGCCAGCTGTGTGTCGAATATCGATTTGAACTCCACACCGAGATGGTGCATGAGTATCTCTATGTCGTTCCTGGCGGAATGGATGACCTTCACCGGACTTTCCGCCTTAACAAGCTCTCCCAGGGGAGAGAGGTCGGGAACCTCCAGCGGATCCACGGCAACCGGCCCGTCGCTTCCGGCAATCTGAATAAGGAAGAGGTCCGGCCAGTACCTTCTTTCCCCGTGGAATTCCGTATCCAGAGCTATGGCCTCCTGGCCTTTGAGCCCGCCGACCAGGTCTTCGAGTTCTCTTTGCGAAGTAATCATAATGGTCTGGAAGCCATCACTCCCCGTCCGCTTCTGAGGTGTCCGTCCCCGGTGTCAGTACCGGGGAGGTACGGTCGTGGAAGGGGCAGTAGACACCTTCCCGCGTTATCCGGTAGTAAGCGTAGCCCTGGTCCGGGCAGCGGAACCCCCCGCTCTGTCCGAAATCCCCCGCGCTCTGGAGATACATCTCCTGGAAACCGGAAGGGTATTCGTAGCCTTCGGAGAGGTATTCCTCAACTGTTGCCGCCAGACTGTCCCTGAGCCGGGCACAGGCGACCCCTCCCGTTTCCAGGCCATCACCGAGATGTCCGGCGGGGCAGAACAGCTTTCCATCTTGCAGGTAGTAGGACCTTCCGCTGACGGGGCAGGAGTGACCGCCGGGGTCAATTCCCCGGTAGATGTCTGGGATTACGCTGTCCCTGGCGAAGGATATGCATAGGAGGGAGGCGCTTCCCAGGAGGTTGTCCAGGGAGGAGTCACCGCTTACCCTCCAGTCTCCCTCGCGGCTCTGCCTGAGCCAGATTATTCTGGAGCCTCCATCGGAAGACCGTACCGAGAGAGTGAAGCCCCTTTTATCCATGGCGCCTGTCCTGATACCTTCCGGAGGGCTGTCTCCGGCCAGGCTTTCCAGGACGGAAGGCGACACCAGTCCGGCCAGGCTGTCGGAAAGGAGCGCGAATGCGCCCTCGGTGTCACCGGCGGCCAGCAGTTCCAGATACTCCCCGCCGGTGGCGGTGATCTGTCCTCCGGTGCTGAATTCCCGGGCGACCAGTGCAGTGATGAGAAGAAGGGCCAGGATTGCCGCGGGAGCGATGTATCTCATCTGGTCCCGGTGGTGCTGGAGAAGAGATCTGTAAAATCAAGACCGGTACCGCTTACCATGATTCCCCATTCCCTGGCCACGTTCTCTCCGCCGAAACGGTAGAACACTTCCGCGGTGAGGTCCAGGCTCTCGTTGTGGACATTGAACCCGCCTCTGAGGTCCCTCAGGTTCATGGAGCTTCCGTCCTGGTCCTGCCAGTAGCCCTCTATCTCCGCCTCGGTCTCTCCTCTGGTGGCAATCTCACCGCCGAACCGAAGGTCCAGTTCCGGGTTTACCGGCATGACGAGAAATCCGGCCATTCTCAGTTCCACCGGCGGCTTGGTCTCAGCGGAGTCCCTGGGACTGCTGAAAAGACCGTCCCAGGCGGACATGTAGTACCTGAGCCCCGCGGTTGCCTCTACGGTAACTCCGGAATTCGCGGAAATCGGGGTAACCACCGTCATGGCTCCGTCCAGCGCCAGGTGCCTGTCGCTCTCGGAATAGTCACCGGATTCCAGCGCTCCCTTCAGGGGGATCCTGATGGCGCCCCTGGCGAACAGCCTGGGTTCCCTGGTCAGCCACCCGTCCAGCGATACCCAGGGGTCCGCTATACCTATGCCGTTCTCGTGCCCGGGTCCCTGAAGCTGGATGAAACCGGGAACTACCACTGAAATGGTGTGGCTGTTGGTGAGCCCGTACCTTCCCAGGAACTGAAAACGTATCACTCCAAGACTGGTGTCATAATCGTGCTGCTCGCTGTTACCCAGAGTGTCCGTTGCCCAGTAACTGTTTGCCCCGAAGTACCCGAAGGCTACGTCGCCGTCAGCTTCCATCGCTCGAAGAGCCTCCGTGAGATTGTCGTAATAGAGGGGGTCGTAACCCAGGGCTGGACCGCTCAAAAGAATTACAGCCGCCGCAAAAAGCCGGTATCCAGACATATTGGAAGATCCTTTCATGAATGCCGCAGAGCAATCACCATATTGCCCGGTTCCCGCCGGGCCTGCAGTTGACATGCAATACTCATAGTTTTCTAATAGCATAATCGTGTTTTCGCAAGTCACGGTTCTCAACCGGAAAAAGAGGAGGTACAATGAAAAACAGAGGTCTGATACTTATCATGACCCTTCTTCTGGTGGCGGGATCCGCTTTCTCCCTTCCCTCGATAATGGGATTCAGGGGAGTTAACAGGGTGATCGACGCCAGGACCATAGGGTCCAACCAGATGGCTTTCAGTCTGATAGCAAGGTACTGGAGCAGTACCAACGAGTTCGATAACCTGCACTACAGGTCCGTTGGCAGCGCTTCGGACACCGTGCTCAGCGTCGAGGATACCGAGCACCTGTCACAGGGGTACTTCGCCCTCGGCTACGGCCTTACCAGCTTCATGGAGCTGGCGGCCAGGATCAGCTACGTCGGTTCCTACTACGAGTTCGATCTTACTCCCCCGAGGAACGAGACCATCGGGCAGTGGGACGGCGTGCACGGAATGGGCGACGTGATGCTGGGCTACAAGGCCGGTTTCACACCCACCCCGTCCAGCGAGATCCTGTGGCTGGGACTGGACAACTGGTTCTCCTTCGCGCCGTCCAGCAACCAGACGGTGGAGTGCGAGGAGTACGACGGAAGGTTCGACACCGCCACACCCATGCTCACCATGCGCAGGCCCATGCTGTCCACCGGACATACAAGCATCGGCTTCGACGGGCTGGTATCGCTCGATATGGCCAACGTCTGGCCGGGAACCCCTCTCAGGCTGCATGTGAACGCCGGCTACTCCATGTACAAGCAGACCATTACCCTGAACGACTACAGGCTTGAGTTCGACAGTCTGGGCCGGAGGTCCAGGACCGACGAGGTGCTGGTCAGCACGCAGGTGGACGACAACGCCCTGGATTTCGGGGTCGCTCTTGAGTTCCCGACCCAGTTCGCCGTCCTCTACACTGAATACACCGTGAAGAAGTACCAGGACCGTGACAACTACAGTTCGGTGTCCTACTTCTCTCCGGGAATACGCGTGTTCTCCGGCGGTGGCGTAGTCATGGACTTCTGCTTCAACATGGGGCTGACGGATTTCGACCCCGAGTACTTCGATTTCGGTCACGGTCTCTACCAGACCGGCAGCGTAACCATGGAGGAGAGAGCCGAGAGGGCTCCCCTTCCTGACGGCGGAACGCAGGACTGGGGAGTATCAGGGTCCATCGCCTTCTCCAGCGATCTTCTGGACAGGGGACCTGAGATTACCACCGGAATCGTCTCAGGTCTGATAACCGACGCTGAGGAGAACGAACCGATGGAAGCCACCGTCTCCTTCCCCGGCATTCCGGCAGCCGACGTAATGTCCGACCCGGAGACCGGGTTCTACAGCGCCGAGCTTCCCGCCGGAAGCATTCCGGTTTCGGTCTCGGCGGAAGGTTACAAGGCCGCTTCGTCCACCGTTGTCCTGGAGGCCGGACAGGAAGTAGTGGTCGACTTCGCGCTGGAATCCCGCGCGGGACTGGGAATGGTGGCCGGCACGGTTACCGAGTTCGAGGAAGGTGACCCGCTTCTTGCCGTAATCACGGTGGAAGTTGACGATACCACCTACTCGTTCCAGTCCAGCGAAGACGGCGTATTCCAGTTCCAGGTCCCCGAGGGCACCTGGACGGTGAAGGCCGAGGCTGAAGGCTACAGGTCCTCCTCCGATGTCGTATTCGTAGAGGCCGACGCCACAGCCAGAGTAGACTTCGTCCTCAAGCCCAGGCTGGAGGAGGGGCAGGTGCTGTCCTTCGACAACATCTACTTCGACAGTGGAAGCTCCACCATCAAGCCTGAATCCTACTACATACTCGACAACATTGTGGAAATACTTCAGGCCAACCCCGAGGCCAGGGTCCAGATAGCAGGCCACACCGACTCCGACGGCAGCGCCAGCTACAACCAGACCCTGAGCGAGCAGAGAGCCGCTTCGGTGTTCAATTACCTGGTGCAGCGGGGCATTCCTGCGAGAATGCTCACCACCCTCGGCTTCGGCGAGAGCCAGCCGGTAGTTCCGAATACGTCACCTTCCAACAAGGCCATGAACAGAAGGATCGAGTTCACGGTCCTTTCGAACAGGTAGGCCGGAGGAACGGCAGACAGAAACGGGGGCGGGTTCATCCCGCCCCCTTTTCCTTACTCTTTCAAGGTACATTTTCCGTCAGGTGGAGCCGTTCCCCTCCGGGGCAAGATCATGGAATACCAGGGGCACAATCTCATGTTCGGGTATCTCGAAGCCCTGAACTGTGCAATCCAGAAAAACCACCATGAAGCCGTTCGAGTGGATCAGAAAATCCCGGACGTCGAAGCTGAAGACCTCCACGTCCAGCCGGGGTTCTTCGCTCCAGTCCAGAAGGTTCTTCGAAAGGCTTCTGTCCGCGCAGGTAAGATTCAGCCGGCACACGGAGGGGTGCATCCCCCGAAATTCCACAGTGGTATCCACGGGGGACTGGAAGAGATCGAGGGAGTAGAGGCCGGCGGGCATTCCCGCCACTGTGCTGTCCACCAGGAAACTGATGATCTGTGCCTCGGGGGGCGGATCCAGTGAGGGGTATTCAAGGAATACTCCTTCATCTCCCCGGACGATACCGTACTCCTCCAGTTCCGTCTCCCACTCAGCCATCAGCACCTCCTTCACCTCGGCGGGAGTAAGGCTGAGGCTCTGGTCCACCTCGCGGTAACTCCGGCGGATGTTTCCGGTCATGGTGTTCAGAACCTGAATCTCGCAGTAGGGAAAAGCGCTGCCCTCGTATACGCCGGTGAGGGTGTAGGCAAGGAAGGTCCCGTCTTCGGAGAACCCCGTCACTTCCAGTTCGGGCTCACCCGCGGTGACTCCGCTGTACGGGACGGCAGTCACGATAGAGATGATAATCCATAGAGATCGCATCTGCCTCACTCCTCCAGGGAAGGTTTTCTGCCGGTTCTTTTCCATTCCAGGAACTGACCTATGATCTTCCCGTGGTCAAAGGCCAGGTCGCGGGGAACGCTGTCAGGGGCGAAAGCTTCCGCCGCCGCAGCATCATCGCCGCCCCTGGGAGTTCCCTCGGCGCAGCAGTGATAAACTACGCTCACCGTGTCCCCCCGGGGGTCTCTCCAGGGTTTCGAGTATATATGAAAAAGGCCGAGGACCCGGACGTCAAGGGAGGTTTCCTCGAGAGCTTCCCTGCGGACGGCCTCGTAGAGACTCTCACCCGGGTCCACGAATCCGCCGGGTATGGCCCAGCCGGAGGGGGGGTGTTTTCTGCGAACGAGAACTATTCTTTCGTCGGGCATCTCTATGATGGCGTCCACCGTCAGAAGCGGAGTAACCGGTCTCATGGCACCTCCAATTGTTACATATGGAACTAATGAGTTATGTTTATGTATATATACCAATGAGAACTTATGGTTCACACTTGAGGAAGGAAGGAAATGAAGAGATATCTGATAGCGGTAGTAATGACAGCCGGACTGCTGACCGGAGCCTGCGGCGATTCCGAGACCGCGGCTGGCGAAGGTGAGAACGCCGGAGCGGTCTCGTCCGGGGAACTAAACTGGTTCCAGGATGACTTCGAAGCGGCCAGCGCCGAAGCGGAAGCCTCCGGCAAGCCCCTTCTCATAGATATGTACGCGGACTGGTGCGGTCCCTGCCGTACCCTGGGCGAGGAGTACTTCACCAGCGAGGAGATGTACCCGGTGCTTTCCAGCTTCGTGCTTCTGAGGATCGACGTGGATAATCCGGAAATGGCCCGGTACGCCCAGAGGTACAATGTGTCCTCCATTCCCTGCGTTGTCATCGCGGAGCACGACGGGACGGAAATAGACAGGATAGTGGGCACAACTCCCACGATAGCCGAATACGTTACGGCCCTGGAGGGGATACTGCGGCAGATCTGACAGCCTTTCCCATCGTGAAAGCGGGGAGCCTGCCGGCTCCCCGCCTGTTATCCGAATGGAAGAAACGCCGGTTCAGAACAATCTGCGGATTGAGAACGCCACTGAGACGTCCCCTGTCGAAGATCCCGCCAGCTGATCCCATGGCCCTATCCCTGCGCTGTTGGACAGCCCCAGGATGAACTGGTGGCCCCAGGTGCTGTAACGGCCGGCAAAGGAATAACAGTCGTTATCGGCGTTATCCGCTGCGGCGGGGAAGTATTCGCCGGATACGCTGATGTTATCAGTCAGAGTTACTTCCAGACCGAACCCCGGGCCGCTCTCCTCACGGTTCCCGTCGTAGGCGAAATTGACCACCGGCCTGACCCTGTCCTCCAGCAGCCGGGCGCTTGCGCTGAATGTGGCCACCAGGCCACCCTCCCAGTCGTTCGCGCTTCCGGGTTTGATGGATGTGTATCCCACCTCTCCCAGCAGCTGCAAAGGCTTGACAGCCATGTAACTCATGCCCGCGGAAACCGTGTGTCTGTGCCACAGCCTGGTGTGGCCGTATTTCAGATAGAAGTCATCCGCCGGGAAATACCTCGCGTCGAAGCTGACATTCGCGCCGTTGTCCAGTCCGAAGAAGGTCTCCAGCGGCTCGTTCTTGAACGCGTATCCGAAGAACCTGTGGTTCACCGCTATCTCAAGGTCACCTTCGGATATCCCGTCCACGGGTACCGGCAGGTTCAGAAAAGCTCCGCGGTATTCCGAAGCGGAGACGCCAGCGATGGCGATCATCGTGATCAGCAGGTATTTCATGTATTCCTCCCTTTTTGTTCAGTGGCCGCTCTACAGTTCGAAGGACGCCGACTCAACCCACGCATGGTAAGACGTGAAATCATCCGCCCCGTCCTGTCCGTAGGCGAAGATGAGAGTGTATGTGCCGCCCTGCGAGAGAACCTTGTCGTACTGGTCTCCCGAATCCAGTGGTATGCGGAACTCCAGGACCGTTTCTCCGGAGGATTCGGACCCTGAAATTATCTCCGCGTCGTCGGTTCCGCCCAGGCTCACGTCGGAATCATGGGAGAACTGCCCTGTGCCGTAATCATCACGAATATGGGCGGTCCCACCCTCAACGTATCCTATCAGAAGATTCGCGTCCTCCATCATCGAAGTGGGGTCGAATCCAACGGACACCCAGCCGGTGGTGGGGGCCGTAAGCCTCAGTCGAATGCTGGCCGGGGAATCCTCGAACTGCCATTCGAACAGAAAATCCCCCGTGGAATACTCCTGCCAGCCCTCCTCTCCCTGCTCCGGTTCTGTGGCGCTGTCTCCGCATCCGGCCGGTGTGCCTGTCACCAGCGCTACCGCGGCGATGAGAACGATCGCGCTCCTTCCATTCAATGCCATGATCAATACTCCTTTCTCTATTCTATTCCAGTATTACCTCTACCGTCGTGACCCAGGAGTGCTTTCCGGCAAATCCGTCGGCATCCCCGGGCCCGTATGCCAGAAGAAATGTATGCGTACCTCCGGGACGCAGCTGATGGTCGAACCCGTCGCCTGTGGACATAGGCCGGCTGAAGGAGATCTCGGTGACCCCTTCGCCCTCAGAACCGGATACCAGCGCCGCATCATCCGACCCTCCGAGTTCGATGTCCGGCCGGTGTGAAGTGTAACCGTCGCCCCACTGGTCGCTCAGGAATACATCTCCATCTTCTACATAGCCTATGATAATGTCGGCGTCCAGCATGGCGGCGGAGGGATCGAAGCCCACCGCCACCCACCCGGTGGTGGGAGCGGACATCGTGAATGTGATATCTTCCTCATCGAACTCCCACACCAGAGTGTAGCCATCCCTGGAAATGCCGGCTGCCGATTCATCCCCGGAGGCTTCATCATGCTCGGGCTCCCGGTCCTCCGTCCCGCTACCGCAGCCTTCCGCAAGCATCAGGGTCATGAGGGACAGCGCGCAGACAAAAACAGTCGTTGAACGCATCATTCTCCTATTCCAAAGTCGCCGAGTATCCCCCCGGGATATTTAAACGACATGTATCACTACTACATATACAAATTCCATACCTGTCAAGTCCAGATTAGCCTCGGTCATTGAACGGGTGATTATCCGTATGGGAACAGGGGAGCGGGAAGTCAGGGACGGCTCTTCAGTCAATATATATTGTTGCTGAAGAACAATATGAGAAAATATTAGACTTACCGGTCAGCCGGGGTTATGTTTCCGCGATGAAAAAGCCCAGGAGGAGCTCACAGCTCAGGGACACTTTCCGTATATCCACCCGGGAAGGGATATTCGCGCAGGTCTTCGTGAGCCTGGCGGGGGCCGGTTCAGTCTTCATCACAAAGCTGGCGGTAATGCTGGGGGCCACTCCGGCGCATTTCGGAATCCTTTCGGCCATAGGTCAGTTCTCCCAGGCGCTTCAGCCTCTGGGAGTGGCCATCACCAGGAAAAGACGGTTCAGAAAGCCGGTGATAGTGTCCATGGCGGCGACGGCCAGGTCGATGGCTCCTCTTCTCGGCCTTGTTCCCCTGCTGTTCCCTCACCGCGCAGCCCTTCCCCTTGTGCTTGCGGTCTACGCGGTCTATTCAGCCATACTGGCGGTCTGCACCAACATGTGGATGGGCTGGATCGCGGATATGGTACCCAGGGGCATGAGGGGAAGGTTCTTCGCCCAGCGGAATCAGATGCTGATGATAGCCGGCGTCCTGGCATCGTTCCTGTTCGGAGCAGCGGTGGACCTCTTCTCGACGGAAAGGGGATTGCTTGCCGGAGCATTAGGAAGCGTCCTGGGCATAAGGCATGATCCCTCCGCTCTGCCCTGGGTCTTCCTGGCCGTGTTCACCCTTGCGGGAATCATCGGGCTGGCAGGCCTTCCCGTACTGAAGCGGCAGCCTGAGAAGCCCAAGGAAACGGAACCGGAACCATTTAATGCCATGCTGGCCAGGCCGTTCCGTGACAGGAACTTTCGGAATCTTTCGTTCTTCGGTATCTGGTGGATGCTGGCCGTCGGTATAGGGGCGCCGTTCTGGCAGCCCTTCATGATACAGAGACTTCACATGGATGTTGTTCAAATCCTGCTCTACGGCACTGTCTCCACCATCGGGGCCCAGCTGGCCATCAGGCCCTGGGGCAGGTTCATAGACAGGCACGGCAACAAGCCGGCCATGCGGCTGGCGCTGATGCTGGGCACGGTGAACCCTCTCCTGTGGCTGCTCCTGACCCCGGAGAACTACTGGTTCATCTTCCTGGAGGCAATTCTCTCCGGAGTAATGTGGTCCTGCGCCGGAATAGTCACCGCCAACATGGTCCTGTCCATAGCTCCTGCGAAGTACAGACAGATGTATTCCGGAGTGTTCAACGCGCTCTCGAGTTGCGCGATGATGGTCACCATGCTGGCCTCGGGCTTCTTCATTCCCGGCGGCGCAGTTCTGCTTGGAAGGTACCTCTACCCGGAACAGGTGCTGTTTCTCGTAACCGCGTTCGCCCGCCTCAGCGCGGAAATCCCCCTCTCATGGGTTCATGAACCGGAGTCCACGCCGATGGGGGTCCTTGTGCGGAGGCTCAACAGGCACGCGAAGGTTGCCATCACCGGCGCCGTCCTGATAATTGCGCGCGGAAGACGCGGGCCCCGCCGGACTTCGTGAGGGACCTTCAGACGCGAAGAAGCGGGGGGAGCTAGTCCCCCCGCTGCGTGAAGAGGAGTTTCGGCCGGGTTAGAACTTCACGGCTCGAAGGGTTTCCACGAAGTCCGCAGACCTGAACCTCAATACGTATACGCCGGCGGCCAGCCTGTCGGTGTTCCAGCTGACGGAGTGCTGTCCCGCTGCGAGCTCATCGCTCACCAGGACCTCCACCAGGTGTCCGCTCATGTCGTAGACGGAGATGTCCGCCTGGCCCGGACTTCCAACGGTAAAGGCCACCGTGGATACTGAACCGAGCGGGTTGCCGGATACGGCAAGCCCGCCTGCGACGGGGAGAAGAGATTCGTCCCGGTCGCCTGTTCCGGTCTGTATCAGACCTCCCAGCCAGTAGATGTCGCCGCAGGAGTCCGGATCATCGTCCCACTGAGGGTGTTCCTGGCCGGACTGGGCGTAAGTGTCCCACGCCTTTGCCCTGTCGAAGGCCTCCCAGAAGGAGACCACTCCGTCACCGTTCATGTCCGGGTCTCCCGGAAGGGCTCCCCCTGGTACGCTGCTGGCCGGAGGAGTGGAGCCGTGCATGGCGCCGGTCCAGTAGTAGACGTACTCGTCATACTCCGGATAGGTTGCACCGGCCCAGCTGGACTCGTACCCGTTGGCCGCGGAGGCGAAGGAACTCGGTTTACCTGTGGTTCCGGCTATGTGCTCCACCAGGAATCCTCCGGAGTAGCACTGCTCCATAACCGCGTGGCAGGAGGCGTAGGTGAGCCCCTCCAGGGTGGTCTGGTAATCGTCATCGTCAAGGCTCGCGCCCCAGAGGTTCAGGTACACCTCCGGGGGGGAGTTCATGAACTTGCCGCTCCCGCCGTGGTCGGTGGCGTATATGAAGAGATGGTCTTCCGGTCCGACCATCGCGGCTATGTCGGCGAAGCCGCTGTCCACTCCGGCGGTGGTAGCGTCGTAGATGATGTCCGAGTCGCCGTCATCATCGAAATCCGGATTCGAGTTCAGCCCGCCGGACTGGTCCGGCGCGGGGTCCAGGCCGTCGGCGAAGCAGACTATGATATGGTCGTCGGGCAGAAGATAATCGTGGGCCAGAACGTTGTAGATGAACTGCACGTCCCCGTAGTAGCGGATATGGTTGGACCCGCTGCTGGCTCCCCCCGAGATTATCAGCGCGTACATGTTCTCGGCGTTCTCGGGAGTGGACTGGACGTTGGGCTCGAACCATTCCAGAAAGTCTTCGTACTGTCCCCTGCCATCCACCTCCGGAAGACAGGTATGGGTAACCGTCATCCTTTCCAGGGCGTCGGGGGGAGTGGTCATCCTCACGGTTTCCATTTCACCGTCGGGATTCACGAACACCCATCGGCAGGGGTGTTCCCAGTTGGCGTATGCCATGTCGTCTATCAGGACAAGGTAGCCGTCAATGGGAGCGGTAACCTGGTATCGCCAGCTGCCGAGCACCGTTCCCCTGCTCACCATTTCGTCCAGCGTCATTACCGACCTGCCGGTGATGTCACCTTCCAGGATTTCCGAAAAAACAAGGTCCGCGGCCGTATCAGCGTCGGGGACCGCGGCCGCCCCCGCGAAACCGGCCAGTAAAATGAGAAGACAGAAAGTGGCTTTCATTATACCTCCAAAGATGGTAATAAAGATAATATACTCGTGTCCTATAACAACTTACTGCGGTAAAGGGAGGGGGTCAATAGATATATACGGTTTATCGAGCGTATTCCCGCATATTTCTGACTTCTCTCAGGAAGAAGTAACCGGTAAGACAGGCTGCCAGCAGGTCCGCGCAGGGGAATGCCAGCCATACTCCCCGCAGGGAGGGGGATATCAGAAGCGGCAGAAGCAGCGCCAGGGGGATGAGGAACAGTATCTGCCTGGAAATTGACAGAAACAGGGCTATGCCCGCTTTCCCCAGCGCCTGGAAGGTCCCGGCGCCTATGACCTGAAATCCCACCAGAGGCATCATGAGCACGATGATACGCAGTATTCCCGAACCCTGGGAGATAAGCTCGCGGTCGTTGCTGAACAGGCCCAGCAGGAAACCCGGCGCCAGCTGGAAGAGAAGGAAGTATGAGCCGGTGAGGACCGAGGCGGAGATGACCGCGTACTTCAAAGCCTTCTTGACCCTGTGATAGGCCCTGGCCCCGTAGTTGTAGCCGACTATGGGCTGCAGACCCTGGACGAGGCCGAAAATCGGCATCAGGGCGAAAGTCATCACCCTGTTTGCCACACCCAGGACCGCCAGGTGCAACGGCAGCCCGTAATGCATTATGGCGTTGTTCACCGTAAGGGCCATCAGGCTTCCCCCGACTATTCTCGCGAAGGCTGGAGAGCCTATTCGAATGATCCTCCACGACTGGCGGAACCCGGGAACGAGATGTCCGCAGTCGAACTTCAGGTAGCTTCGACCGCCGAAGAAGAAGTAGCTGGTTATCCAGACGAAAGCGGATACCTGGCCTATGACGGTGGCCAGCGCAGCGCCCCTGATACCCATGTTCAGGCCGAAGATGAAAATGGGGTCCAGGACCATGTTGATGCCCGCTCCCATGAACATGCTTATCATGGCCACCTTCGCGTTGCCTTCGGACCTTGCGATATCGTTGGAGCATACCGTCACGGAGAAGAAGGTTCCTCCCAGGAGGATTATGGAGAGGTAGTCCCTGCCGTAGGGCATCACGGTGTCGCCGGCCCCGAAGAGCCTGAGAGCCTCGTCCAGGAAGACAAGGCCGGTCAGGGATATGGCAAGTCCCAGGAGAGCGGCCAGAACGAAGGACCCTCCGGCGGTTCTTCCCGCCTCCTCGTCCTTTCCGGCTCCCAGCCGCCTGGATATGATGGACGCCGCGCCTATTCCCACCGTCTTTCCCACCCCCAGCAGAAGCATCTGGATGGGGAAGCATACTGCCAGGGCGGCCAGGGCAAGGGTTCCCACACCCTTTCCCACGAAGATGGTGTCCACAAGGTTGTACATGGACTGGACCAGCATGCCGGTTATGGCCGGCCCGGAAAGCCTGAACAGGAGTTTCCCCAGCGACTGGGTCCCCAGCAGTTCGGTTCTCTCGACGGCGGTGAGTCTGGGCTTCTTCATGACTGCAGGTTGACCATTATGAGAGCCGCAATGGTAAGCGCCACGGCGGCCCTCTCCCTGACCTTCAGCCTCTCGCCGAAGAAGAACCTGCCGGCGAGGCTTATCAGCATTATGGTGGCCGCGCTGTAGACGGGGAAGACCACCGCCGTCTTCAGCTGTGACAGGGACATTATGAGGAAGAAGGAGGCGAAGTAATTGGGCACACCCACCAGCAGGCCTGTGGAAACGTGTGAAAGCCTGACCCGCCCGCCCTGGCGGACCAGCTTGAAGCCGCTTATCAGAAGCGCTCCGGTGAAGACGAAGAACAGGAACAGACTCTTCATCTCCAGCGCGCCGTATCTCTGGTAGACCTTGTTGCTGAATTCCGAGAGGCCCACCGTGAGGAAGAGCGCCAGCAGAACAGGCTGGAAACCCTTGAAAATCCGTTCAGGGTGTGAGAGCTCCAGGTTGGCAAGCAGTATGGAAAGCAGAGCCAGCCATATTCCAACCCACTGAACCGTTGTGGGCACTTCCTTCCACAGGAATATGGCAAGCACCATGGGAACCAGAACTCCCATCTTGGAGAAGCTGCCGGCCAGGCTCACTCCGCTCTCCCTTACCGCCTTCTGAAGGTAGATGAAGCCCAGGAAGTAGAGCACCCCCGAGGGAAGCCCCACCGCAGCCGCCCAGCCGGCGCTGCCTGCAATGTCGAAGGTGGCGCCTCCGCCCACTGCACGGCCGAACTGTTCGGTGAGTCCCTCCAGGGCGCCGGCGGGGCTCACTCCGGAAAGGCCGTCCAGCAGCAGGAAGAGAAGGGAGACCATGGAGGCCACCAGGTAGTTGAAGGTGGTTACGGTGTACCGGTCCATGTTCCTGGTCTCGCTGACCTTGAATATCAGAGCTATGGACGTGCTGCAGAAAACCGCCAGTGTCAGGTAAAGCAGGTTGAATCCTCCGGTCTATTCGTCGACGACGGTTACCGTCCTGGAGAACGCCTTTCCTGCGCCGGTCCGGGCGCGCAGGATGTAGATGCCCCGGCGGAAATCCGAAAGGTCGATCTGGATGACATCGACCGCCTCGCTGCCCCGGGAACTCAGCACCAGTCTTCCCGAAATGTCATAGAGTTCCACAGTAATGGGACCCGCCGGGTCCGGAGTTCGAAGGTTCAGCATGCCGTCGCAGGGATTGGGCCATATTCTCACTTCCTCCATGGCGGCGGAAGTCCCGCCGCCCGTTCCTGTGCCCGCCGGGCTGAAAAGGGCGGCGTCGAAGGCTATGTACTGCCCTCCGGTTCCGGTGCAGTCCCCCAGCCTCAGGTAGGAATCGTATCCCAGGCCGTAGGTGCCCAGCTGGACCCATTCATCGCTGTAGAGTCCCTGGTCAAGGTAGATATCCTCGACCCCGGAGGCGGTATGGAGCCTGTAGATGCCGGTGGCGGTGGAGCGGTCGGGGGGAATGTATACGCTGACGGTGTAGTCCCCCTGGAAGGGCAGCTCCGGATGCCATTCGGCTACGCAGGTGTCCGGCGGGGCGCCGGTGGAGTATGTCCACCAGGCGTTGCCCTGGAAGCCGCTGCCTGTTCGGTGCCAGTAGCGGCAGTCGGCGTACTTGAAGAAACCCCTGCTGCAGTCATCCACCAGGGTGTCCGGGTCGGCCGGTACCGGGGCCTGTGCGTAGAAGAGCTGGCTCACGCCTATCTGGACATGGCCGTTGTTGTAACCGGGCCAGTCGTAGAGCACGTCCTTGCCGTTGTAGTAGCTGCCCCACCCGGGTTCGTTGGCGTCCCCGAATGGGTCGTTCACCACCACGGTATGGTTGGCGTAGTAGCCGTTGAGAAGGATTATGTGGCCGTAGCCCAGTACGGTGCTGGAACATATCACAGGGTACAGGCTTTCTATCTCCCCGGTGAGGGTGGACCAGGATGTTCCCGCCCAGGCGGAGTAGATCTCGTGGCGGGTAAGGAACTCCACCATCAGGTTCCATACCGCGGCCCCGTTGGGGCAGATGAAACCGTGTGCGCCGGGGACCCACACATCATCGGGGCTTTCTCCGAGGTCATCGTAGGTGTAGCCCAGAAAAGTGTACTCCACCGGGATGTAGTTCCCCCACTCGCTCCAGTGGCCGGGGGCGGGGTAGGATGCCCATATTGAGTCGGGGGTCAGCATCCTGTAGTACTGAGTGGCCATCACGCAGGAGGTGGGTCCGCAGGACCAGCTTCCGTTGAACCAGTCGGGGGTGTCCCACCGCTGGTGCATGTACACAACGTCAAAATGGCCGTCCGGGTCGAAGTAACCGGAATTCTCAATTGACCGGGATTGAGCTGCCGCTTCCCTGCCCTGAAGCCGGCCCCGGTTGTCGGTCCATACGATATCGCCGTCGATCGCCTCGATTGGATGAAGGTACGCTCCGTTCTCCTGCCCCACTCGGACCTCCCCGCTGAAGGGGTCCAGAAAGAGGACTTCACCGGACACCGGCTCGCTTCCGCTGTACTCCAGCCTGGAGAAGATGACCTCTCCCTCTGCGGTCCAGGAGGGGAAGAAACCGATGCTGTCGCCGGAAACCTGTTCTCCCGCAGGGCCGAGGACCAGGAAGCCCTTCGGGGACATCTCCGCCAGGACCAGTCCGTTCGGCCCGGTGGTCACCCTGGCGAAAATTTCCCCCCCGGTGCCGTCCACCATGGAGACATCTCCCGTGGACAAATCCAGGAATTCCAGTCCGCCGGACTCTCCCGTGTAGAAAAGAGAACCGTCAGCAACGGTCGCCGAGGCGGGGTAACCGTTCACCGGCCATTCCCCCGCAATCCGTCCCCCCATGGTGACCTCCAGGACCCTGCCCGGCTTCGCCACAAGGAATGAATTCTCGGAGCATTGAAAGGGGCCGCTGAAATACTCGCCCCGGTACGGGACCGTTCCTTCCCCGTCCGGGGTCATGTGGACCACGCGCTGATTTGCCCGGGACGGGCATTCCTTGAAGAGGACCCCGCCGTCTGTTACCACGACATTGCCGCCGGCGCCTGGAAGTGCCGAGAGAGTCACGGTCCCCCCATCGGTTTCCAGGTAGAGTCCGCGGCGCCTGCCGTCTGTGAACATGAGACCTGCGGGTGTGTCCTCCAGGGCTATAACGGTTTCCGCGGGGTCAGGCGGGCCGGTCAGGGCCAGGACGGTCAGCAGAAGAAGCATGTGATCAGACTCTCCTGCCCACCGGGGCTATGTAGACGGTGAACTCATCCTTTCCATCGAACCCCATCAGTTCGTCCATCGCCTTCTGGTCGTAGGCTCCTATGCCGCAGGTTGCGAGGCCTGCGGCGGTGCAGGCGAGGTAGAGGTTCTGGCACAGGTGGCCGGCGTCCAGCGCGATGACCTTGTGGGATACGGGACCGTACCGCCACTCCGTGCGGTAGGGGATAACCGACCACACGAAGGTAACGGCGCACTCGCCGCAGAAGACCTGCCCGTGGCAGCCCGCTATGACCTCCTCCGGGGATTTTCTCTCCCCCAGCAGGGCCAGTGAATGGTCGAGCGGCAGGTACCGGAAACAGCCCTGCTCAAGTCCGGAAACATTGTTGACAAGGAGATAGGTCTCGAAGGGATGCCTGGCCCCCGCTGATGGAACCGTCCTCAGTGTCGCCACGCCGTCCCTGACGATTTTCCGGACCCCCTGGGTGGACCAGAGGAGGAAAGACAGCTCCTCAAGCGAAACAGGCTCCATGGAGAACTTCCTTACACTTCTCCTTCTGTCGATGACATTACCGATGGAAGCTTCGGGAAACATGTTCGGTCCGGACTCAGGCAGCTCTACAACTTCAACCTCCTCCGGCACGGGTTTCTGAACTTGCGGGTGCTCGACACCCTTCGTCTGATCGCTCCTGAATCCCTCCAGAAGATGCCAGTTGGCCTTCAGGAAATCTCTGCCGTCCATCTTGCTTCCTCCCCAGGGTCAATGCCTCCGGTGATGCCTTTACTTCGCCTAATATGTCAAAAGCCGCCCTGCTCACCATATGGCCACCGGTCCGCGGGAAGACCTCCGTAAAGTATTATGTTCTCTTCTGCGGAAAGGGGAAACATGGAATTCGATTTTGACCGGGTCATTCCGAGACGGGGCACGGATTCTTTCAAATGGAACAGGAACATGGAAGTGTTCGGCACCGATGATGTGCTTCCCATGTGGGTGGCGGACATGGATTTCAGGGCACCGCAGGAGGTGATAGACGCCCTTGTCCGGCGGGCCGAGCACGGCATATTCGGATACCCCCTCAAGCCCGACTCCTTTTTCGAGGCGGTGACCGGGTGGTTTCAGAGAAAATACGGGTGGACCGTGGAAAGGGACTGGATAGTCACCACGCCCGGGGTGGTCCCCGCGCTGTGCTCCGCCATCACGGCGTTCACCGGGGACGGGGACGGGGTAATCTTCCAGCCGCCGGTGTACTACCTGTTTGACAGGTCCGTGCGGAACAACGGCAGGAAACCGGTGGAGAACCGGCTCCTGCACCGCGACGGGGAATATTTCCTTGACCTGGACGACCTTCGAAAAAAGGCGAAAAAGGCGAAGATGCTCATCCTCTGCTCTCCCCATAACCCGGTGGGCAGGATATGGACCCGGGAAGAGCTGAAGACCGTTATGGAGATCTGCCGGGAGAACGACCTGTTCCTGTTCTCCGACGAGATACACGCCGACCTCCTGTTCCCCGGCGGCCGGCACGTGCCTTCCGGTCTGCCGGGCACCATGAAGGAGAACCTTATCTGCGCCTATTCGGCAAGCAAGACCTTCAACCTGGCCGGGCTGGGCCTCTCCATCAACGTCATTCCCGGAAAGAAGACCCGGGAGAGATTCCAGCAGGCCCTTCAGGCCGGCGCCCTGTGGCTCACGAACATCTTCGGCAGGGTGGGCACCGAGGCGGCCTACCGCCACGGGGACCGGTGGCTGGCTGCCCTCATGAGATACATCGAAGGCAACTACCGGCTGGTCAGGGACCGGCTGGGGAATACCATCCCGCAGATAAAGGTAGGAAGACCACAGGCCACCTATCTTCTCTGGCTGGACTGCAGGGAGATGGAAATGACCGGCGAGGAGCTGGAGGAGTTCTTCGTCAAGAAGCTGAAGCTCGGACTGGACGCGGGAAAGATGTTCGGTCCCGGGGGAGAGGGCTACATGCGGATGAACATCGCCTGTCCCCGCGCCATCCTTCACCAGGCACTGGACCTCGAAAAAGGTGGCGCTCCCACGGGGAATCGAACCCCGGTTTCCGGCGTGAGAGGCCAGCGTCCTAGCCGCTAGACGATGGGAGCGCGTCCTTTTCAGGCCGCAAATATCGAGAAATTAGTCCCTTCAGTCAAGTCCCGGCCGGCCTGTCACTGCCCCTCTTCCAGGGAACCGTACTTTTTCTCCAGCTTCTTCAGCTGCTTTCCCGACAGACCTCCCAGCCTTTCCATGGCCGTCCTTATGCGCATCCTTGTCACATCGCTGCCCAGAATGGCCATGGTGTCGAACAGCGGAGTGGACACGGCCCGTCCGGTGACAGCTATGTACAGCGGGGCGGCCAGATGCTTGAGTTTGATCCCCAGCTTTTCGGACAGGTTCCTGAAGGCGCCGTAGATGCTGTCCTTGCTGAAGCTGTCCAGGCTCTCCAGCTCCCACAGTATCATCTGCATGGTCTGACAGGTCCCGGCCTCGTCCATGTCCTTCATCAGCAGCTGTTCCTCTGTGTAATCGATCTTCTCGGTGAAGAAGTGACAGGTCAGGTCGCCCCAGTCCGAAAGGCTGGTCATGCGGCCTCTGCATATCTCCAGTATCTCCCTGAAGCGTTCCCTGTTGAGCCCCCAGTCCACCAGCCTGTCCAGGAGCTGGTCGGTGGTGAAGTCCTCCCTGATGTACTTGCCGTTCAGCCACAGAAGCTTGTCCAGGTCGAACACCGGTCCGCCCAGACTGATGTCCTCCAGCCTGAAGCTGTCTATCATGTCCCGCACCGAGAACTTCTCCCTGTCGTCCGACAGGTGCCACCCCATCATGCCTATGAAGTTCAGCAGCGCCTCGGGAAGTATGCCGGTCCTGCGGTACCAGTCTATGGATACGGGATTTTTCCTCTTGGACAGCTTGCTCCTGTCCTTGTTCCGGAGCAGGGGAAGATGGCAGAAGACGGGAGGCTCCCAGCCGAAGAACTGATATAGAAGGACATGCTTGGGCACGGAATTTATCCATTCCTCGCCCCTCACGATATGGGATATCCTCATGAGATGGTCGTCCACCACCACGGCAAGGTGGTAGGTAGGGTAGCCGTCGGCCTTCATTATGACCTGGTCGTCGATGGATTCCCAGTCCTTCTCGATGCTGCCCCGCAGAAGGTCGTTGAATTGGCATTTTCCCTCCAGAGGCACCTTCATCCTGACGGTGAATTCCTCGCCCGCATCGACTCTCCTTCGAGCCTCATCGGGGGGGATGTCGCGGCACTTCCTGTCGTAGCCGCTTCCGGCGCCGGACTTCTGCCGCTCCGCCCTTACCTCCGCCAGCCTCTCACGGCTGCAGAAACAGGGGTAGGCATGACCCTTTGCCACCAGCAGCTGCATATGGTCCTGGTAGATCTCCAGCCTCTCGCTCTGACGGTAAGGCCCGAAGGGTCCTCCCACGTCGGGGCCTTCGTCCCACTCCAGGCCCAGCCATTTGAGCGACTCGATGATGGCCATCTCGGAGGCCGGGGTGGACCTCTCCCTGTCGGTATCCTCTATTCGCAGCACGAAACTGCCGCCGTTCTTCCTTGCCCACACGTATCCGAACAGCGCCTGGTACGCGGTTCCCACGTGCGGGTCCCCTGTGGGCGAGGGGGCCAGTCGGGTCCTTACTTCGACGTCAGACATACGAACCTTTCAGCTGTTTACGGTTCATTCCATTCCCCGAAATATACACGCCGCCGCCCCCGGGATGAAGGGTATTCCACCTGAGCCGAACTCTCACTTGTAAGACATAAGTCTATGTGATATTGTTAAACCTGATTCTTTGAATTCCAATTTCCTTTGACGTTCACCGGAACAGTACGGAGTAGTTATGAAGCTAGAGGAGTTCCAGGCGAAGCAGCTGTTCAGGGAGCATGGCATCCCGGCGCCGGACGGGGTAATGGTCACCTCCCCCGAAGACACCGCGGTCGCGGCGGATAACATAGGCTGTCCGGTGGTGGTCAAGGCCCAGGTCAAGACCGGGGGCAGGGGCAAGGCCGGGGGGGTCAAGCTCGCGGATACCCCCGATGAGGCGCGCGAAGCGGCCGAATCCATACTGGGAATGGATATAAAGGGATTTCCGGTGGAAAGACTGCTGGTGGAGCCGGCCATGCCGATATCCTCGGAATACTACGTGGGAATAACCATAGACAGGAAGAGAAAGCTTCCGGTAATGATGGTTTCCGCTTCGGGCGGCATGGACATCGAGA
>JAWOBF010000051.1:0-30877 GCA_046498225.1 Candidatus Aegiribacteria sp. | reverse complement strand
AATACTCTGCTTTCCCGGTAAGGCCGGGAACACTGGAGAGTAGCCTGGCCGAACTCTTCAGCGGCGGTATCAGAGGTTTGAACGTGACCTTCCCCTACAAGATGGAGTCGGCCGGTCTGTGCGATGAACTGGAAGGGGACGCCCTCCGGCTGGGCGCTGTGAACACCCTGGAACACTCCGGCGGGGTCCTGCGCGGTTTCAATACGGATGCGTACGGATTTCGCCGCTGCGTTGACAGGCTCAGTCTGAAAGAACCTTTTTTCCTGGTTGGGTGCGGGGGGGGCGCGCTGGCAGCGGACCTGGCGCTTGCCGGGCTGGATATTGAACGGACGGTGTTCTGCAGGAACCCCGGCGGCTGGAGGGGGCTGGCCGAAGCCAGGCCCCTGCGCGAGCTGGAGGGGAAGCTTCAGCGCTCCACCGGAGGAACGGTGGTGAACGCCACCACCCTTGGATGGGTGGACGGGGATGATTTCCCGGTCTCGCCGCCGTCCATGGCCGGCACTACTTTTCTGGACCTCAACTACAACCCGGACTGGAGCTGGAGGAACCGGCTGGCGGAAAGCGGCGTCATCGTGTTCACCGGTGAAACCATGCTGGTCTTTCAGGCGGCCGGGTCGTTCGAGATATGGACCGGCAGGGTCCCCGACGCGGATAAGGCGCTGAGGGCTGTCAGGTCCGGAAGAAGGAATGGTGATGGTATTGAGCATTGACCGTGAATGGATAGACAGCCGCATCAGCGCAGGTTTCAGCCCGGATGACCTCAGGGCCATGCTGCTGGCCTCCGATGAGGAAGCGGAGCATCTTTTCCGCGCGGCCAGGGAGATGAGGGACAGTGTATTCGGCGGGAAGGCATTTATTCGGGCTGTGGTGGAATTCGCCAACAGCTGCCGCTGCAGCTGCCTTTACTGCGGAATGAGGGTGGAGAACACCCTGGCGAAGCGCTTCACCCTGGACCCGGACGAGATAGTCTCCATAGCGGAAAGGGCCCGGGATAACGGAATTCGGACCTTCTTCCTTCAGGCTGCGGAGAGCGAGGAATACAACGCGGACTGGCTGGGCGATGTCATCGGGAGGATATCGGACATGGGAATGATGGTCCTTCTCTGCGTAGGTGTCCATCAGGAGAGCGACCTGGACCTGTGGTACGAGGCCGGGGCGAGAAAGTTCATCCTCAAGCACGAGACCGCCGACCCGGAGCTGTTCGAAAGGATGAAACCCGGTTTCACACTCGAGGAGAGGGTCGCCTGGCTGCGGACTCTGAGGGAACACCGGTACCACATAGGTTCCGGCCCTCTGCTGGGGCTGCCCGGTCAGACGGTGGATACACTGGTGGAAGACCTGCTGCTGATGGAGCGGCTTCAGGTGGACATGTCCAGCGTGGCTGTGTTCCTGCCCGCTGAGGGGACCCCGCTGGCCGACCATCCGGCCGGGGACGTCGACCTCGGCCTGCGGTTCATAGCCGCGATGAGACTTTTTCTCAGGGACACGCTGATACCCGCCACAAGCACCTTCGAAAGGCTCAGGAAGGGGGGGCAGCTGATGTGTTTCCAGGCAGGCGCCAACGTCATCACGGTGAACATGACACCGCCGAGGCTGAGGGACGACTACGAACTCTACTCCAGAAGGTTCTACGTAGGTCTGGCCCACGCCAGGAGCACGATTGAGAGGGCCGGACTGCGGGAGACCACGGAATCGGACCTGCTGGGCTGAAACTGCAGGAAGGTGCATACAATGTGCAGAGGCTTGCATGTTTCCAGCGGAGCGATCTTATAATTACGCAATTTACCTGTAATAAATAGGCTATAATATAGATTCAATACTGGCAAGCTTATTGCATCTATATTCGGTATGAAAAGTACGATCCATACAGGGAACCGCTCCAGAATGTCAGGCAGAACGCCTTTTACGGCCGTTGCCCTTTTCGCGTTCTCCTCGGCGGTGATATTGATCTCTGTATACATACTGTTCAGCTACGTCACCGGCCTTTTCGACAGGCAGTCCGGACTGGAGAAGACCTTTCAGGCCCGGCTCTCCCAGGAGAGCGCAGTGGAAATGCTGCGCAGGGACCTGACCAACGGTGATATTCTCCAGTTCTCCAGCCTGCCCGATTACACACTGGATGAACAGACCACCTCCTTCAGCATGGTTGAACTCTCAAACACTCCTCCCGAAGTGCTTTCCTGGAACTCCCCCGGCGATACCGTCCTGCAGGCGGCTGCGGCGGGGAATTCAATCTTCGTGATAAGCGGCATCGAGGAGGGGCTCAGGGTCGACCGGGTCTCCTGGACGAACCCCGATAACTCCCGGGAAGCGGCCGTCCTGCCCGGCTGGGACCCGTCTTCAGTTTCCGCTGCCGGTGTTGAGACAAATGGGGGCCCCGTCCTGTTCATCCTTGAAACAGGTGAGGGGGAAGGTGAACTGGCAGTGATCGGCGAGGGCGCAGGGACAGAACTATTTCAGCTGGACCTTCCATCCTGGAACGACGGTTCGTTCCTGTCGGCCGGGTATTCCACCGGATCTCCGGCCCTTCTCATCTCTTCCGGGACCAACAGGGCCGTTCTGTTCACGGCCGACCCGCTCTCGATGCAGGAAGTCACCAGCCCGGCCGGAACCACACCGGTATTCCTGAATGCGGGCACCATGTTCGGCGAAACCGGCCCCGTCTTTCGGGAGAATGACGGGTTCGAGGTGCTTTCCACCGTTACAGACGATTTCAACAGTGATGGCGTGGATGACCTGGTGTTCGCGGGGCGTAACAGCCTCGCTTTCCGCTGCGGTTCCACCGGGGAGGTGCTTCTGGACACACTGCCCCGGGAAAGACTCCTTGCCTGGGGTACGGTGGACGGAAGCGGACTTCTCAATTGCAGATGGGAACGGGAAGGCGGTCCCGACAGGTGGAGGGTGCTGCTGGGCGGAAGGTTCGTGGAGTCGTCCGGCCCGGAGATGCTTCCCCTCCCATGGCTGGGGAGGCTCTGGTATTCCAGGGGCTCCGTCATGGGCCGGGTGCGGGATCAGGTGGTCTACGCATCCGAGAACACCGGGGAGACCCGTCGGGCTTCGCCTGCGGCCGCCGGGCTCATCTGCCAGCTCAATGGAAGGGGGCCGGACCTGATCATCAGCAGGGGGCAGGGCATCGAGGTCCAGCTGGACCCCCTGGACGGAGACGGCCTGGAGATGATACTGGAATCGGACACCTTCGAAAGCGGCGGAGAATCGCTGGCCGGCGGTCTCTGGAGCCTGAGAGTATTCGGTACGGGGGCCCACAGACGGGTCCGGGTCGGAAGGGCGGGCTGAGATGAGATCATCCTTCAGGCTGTTCGCAAGAGTGTTTTCAGGCCTGCTCGCTGTCTTCATTTTTCTCGGCACGATACTCATGCTCTTCATGGGAAGGATGGAGACACTGGAGGGACGCAGGAACTCCCTGCTTCTCGCCGGCCGCGTATTCACCCGGTGGGATGACGGGCGCCCCCCCGTGACGGGTGTTTTCGACAGCACCGCGGCAGTGGGAGGTGAAACCTACAGGATAAGGAGAATAGTCTACGATATTCCGCCTGACATGGTGGAGATGCGTGTTATCGTAGGAAGAAGGAACGATACCGGTATAGAGCTGATCAGGAGATATTTCGATAATGATGAATGAAATGCATGAATGGAGGAAAAATATGATGAAGCTGCAGGTGGATGGGAGCCGGGGCGGTTTCACCCTCGTGGAAGTGATGATAGCCTCGGTTCTTCTGGCCATTCTTCTGGTGGCGGTAGGCTATTTCTTCGGCAACATCATCAAACAGTCCGACATAGTGGACGATCAGACCAGGGCAATGGAACTCTCCAGGCAGGGCCTGGAGGAGATCCGCACCCAGGACGTGTCGGCCATGCCGCTGGGACAGACCACGCCGGAGACAATAGAAGACAAATTCAACAGGTACTTCGACATAAGCGAGGTGGATCCGCTGTACCCCAATGCGAGGAACGTGGAATGCGTAGTTTACTGGAACGGGGCCGGCGGCACGGATACGCTCAGCTTCGGTACAATATTTTAAGGTGGTGATGAGATTATGAAAAAACTCGCTAAAGGATTCATCAGGGGGATGACCCTGGTGGAAATAATGATAGTCCTCACGGTGCTCCTGGTGGTCTTCGGAGCCGTATTCCTGTTCTTCACCAGGGGCAGCGAGGAGTTCGATTTCTCCCGAAAGCAGAACGAGCTGATAACCATCGGCCGGCTTGCCCTGGAGGAGGTGACGGACATCATCCTCTACGCCGGCTTCATGCCGGGGTCCCAGTGGGGCAACGACGAGTGGCACCCGGTGGTCCTGGCGGACAGCACGGAGTTCGAGTTCTACGCTGACTACGAAGGCGATGGCGCGCTGGATGACCATGACTACAGGAACATCACCATCTCCGATGAAAGGTTCCTGGTCACCGACCACGGAGACTACTCCCGCGGTATCGGCAGCAATATAGATTCCCTGGACTTCGGCTATCTGGACGAACTGGGGAACCCCCTGCCGGAGCCCCTGTCCGAGGAGGATCGTGACCTGGTGCGCCACATACAGATACACCTGGTGCTGACCGACACCTACAGGAACACCGAGTACTCCACGGAGGTCTCAACCACCATATCCCCGCGGAACCTGGGGCTCAACCACAACATCGACCCGGCGTTCATGCCTTCCGACCCCCTGCAGGGAACGGTTGTCTTCAACGTATGCGGTGCCGACACAAACCCCGTCCCCGACGGCGATCAGATTCTGATGATAAACAGGATGATAGACTGGGGACTCACCGTCATTCCCCTTACCGACCATCAGATGGGCACCTATGACTTCAGGAACAAGGAGTGCGACCTGATAGTCCTGCGGCACAGGGACAGCACGGCCACTTTCCCTCATCCTTCCCTCTTCTACGCCTACGCGGGCAACAAGGATACCCTGCACATCCCGGTGGTGACGCTGAACGCCAACGACGCGGTGGCAATATTCGACATGGGTCACAGGGCCATAGAGATGTCCGTCGATTCCATGACCCCCGCCAACGACTGGCACCCGGTGAACCGCCATTTGCCGGAGGGGTACGACACCTTTCAGGTATACAATACGCTTATCGGCGGGAAGCAGTCGGTTCTGGACAGCCTGAACTACGTCACTCCCGGCGATACCGTGCTCACCTACCCCGGGACGCTCTCGCCGCTTTCCGGTATCGCGGTAAGGGACGAGAACGCCAACAAGAGGGTGGTGCACTTCAGCGCCTACAACGCCACCCAGTACACGCAGGGAGGCTGGCAGATATTCTACAATGTCATCAAGTGGAACGTGGGAAGTCCCAGCCACATACTGGGCGTCCTCATCGAGGAGGAGGACTTCGAGTCCGAGGATGACTACAGCTTCGTTGAGCCCGGTTACGGCGAGGATTCCTACTGCTACCTGGTCTCACCCATGGTCTCCATTCCGGAGGCCGACGCTGACTACCAGGCCATTTTCCGGTTCTACCACTGCTACTGGACCAGGAACAGGCAGTGCGCGGGTTACCTGGACATCTCAACCGACAGCGTGAACTGGACGCAGGTGCCCGACGAGGACCTCCTGGTGGGTTACTACCATTCCACGACCAAGGACGGTTTCCCCGGCGGCGCCGGAATGTACGCCTACATAGACAAGAGTCCGGGCTACAGTCCTTCCAAACCGGTCCTGACGATGGAGGAAGTGGACCTGGAGGACTACAGGGGGCAGGACATCTGGCTAAGGTGGGTCTTCGGAGTAGAGGACAAGGAATCCAACAACCAGGACGGCTGGGTCGTTGACGATCCCATGGTGCTCCTGGTGGACCGCGACACCACGGCGCTGGACTCCATACGGCTGGACCCATGGGGTCTCTATCCGGACGATTCGCATGTACAGTTCAGGTTCTGGAACCACCATGAGTTCCCAACCTTCAATGACCACTGGTTCTACCATCATCTGTACAACGTCGACCCCATCTACGAGTTCGAACAGGGTTACGCCTGGACCACATGGGGTGCCATCGGCTACATCGGCCCGTGGACCCATGGAGGCGTAAACGACAGCTGGGAGATAGGGACCATCTCCATGTTCTATCCCGACCCCGACCCCGAGCCCACCCTGTACAACGGCCAGCATTACGCCGGGCAGGACCTCACACAGGATGACGGGGAGTACAATTCCTACGAGACCTCCTACCTCCTCTCGGAGGCCTGGGAGGTGGACAGCATCCTGCCCTACAGCATCCTGAACCTGGCCATCTACAGATGCATAAGGAACGGAAACGACCTTGGATGGGTCCACATGGGCTTCTCCACCGACAGCTTCCCGCCGGACCCTCTGGACCTCACCCAGTGGTACCCCAGAGAAAGCGGGGACTTTCCATGGGCCAGGGAGTACAGCAGCGTAGGCCATGCCGAATGGGATACGGAGGTAATCGATCTTTCCGACGCCTTCGCCGAGGCAATGGCCGACAGCCCCTACGTCTATTACTGGGTCCTCTTCAGCCACAGTTCCGGCCCGGGTATGGAAGACGGCGGCTGGAACATAGACAACATCCAGATATGGGGAAACAATGAATAGGAGGAGTACCATGCAGAGGAGAAGAAGCAGCAGAGGCTCCGCCCTGGTGCTCGTCCTGGTATCCGCCATAGTCCTGTCCATACTGGTGGGAGCGCTTTTCGTTCTCTTCAAATCCAACGTCGACACTCAGAGATGGGCGAAGGAGAGGATACAGGCGAGGTTCACCGCCGAGGCCGGGCTGAACATGGCGGTGCACATGATAATGGGGGGCGCCGACGTCCCCCAGGGGGAATTGCCCATGCAGATGCTGCCGGAGACCGGCAGCTGGCATGACCTGGGCGATGGACTGGGGTGGGTCCAGGTATGGGTGGACCCCGACAATGATAACGATCAGGTATCCAGCGCCAACGCCTACGAGGTGAGGTGCCTGGCCAAGGTCGTCTCGGAGGACCAGGACTACTACTACGGCATAGCCTCCCTGATTATGCCCAGGAACTTCGCCGTGTACGCCACCTTCCTGAATGGGGCGCCGGGTGGATACTTCGGCGACGGCTACCGGTTCGACGGTCCCTTCCACGCCAACAGCCAGGTGATGCTTTACAGCAGTACACCGGGAAGGGACGACGACCCCTGGTTCTACTCCTTCTCCACCACGGAGGACTTCTACCTGTACGGCACGTCGTCCGGTGAGCTGGCGTACGAGCCGCACTACAAGAACCTCTACATGGAGCCCTACGAGAGGATGCTCATGGGTGAGCCCTACTTCGTCCTGGGCGCCGAGGAGATACCCTTCGGCTCCGATGAAGTCTCCTGGGAGGGGACATACAACGCGGCCTCCAGCGGAGGCCTGGTACTGAACGGCCTTCAGGACGGCACCAGGATGCTGCTTCTCGAGGATACCCTGCTGGTGAAACAGTCACAATTCGCCCCGGAGGAGAGGTATTATCTGGGCGACCTGGACAATCCGGTGGTCTGGGTGAACAACATGCCGACCGAGACGGTATACCTGAAGACCGAGGAGGAGTATCCTCCAGAAGAACACGGACTCCCAATGGGCCTGACCATAGGTGTCAACGGCACGCTGGCCATATCCGGATCTATTCTCTACAATAACACCGATCTCACCGACCCGGACAATAACAACATGCTGGGCCTTCTTGTGGTATACGGCGATTTCGTCATCGCCCATGACCCGCAGGATGCGATCCCGGAGGAACCGGACTGGGTGGACGGGTCTGACGAACGCTGGTGCATAAGCACCAGTGACCAGAACTACGAGAGGCTGAAGGTCTACGCCGTGTCCATGGTCCTGGATGGGCAATTCAAACTGGAGAACGTAGGTACTCCTGATGCATGGGATAAAACCGAATGGCCCAATGACGCCATAGACTACGAGATGCTGGGCGGTTATATAGTTAATGAGGAATACATAACTACTTATGAAGATATTGGCACCGGTGAAACCTGGGGCTACCTCACTTTCGTCACCTACGACCCCAGGCTCATGTCCTCCCACCCGCCCTACTTCCCTCAGACGGGCAAGTGGGACACTGCCTACTGGGATGAGAGGCCGGAAATGACCGACGATTCTGAGGATGAAAATTACATAGGAGCTGACCTCATATGATGAAGGGAATGTAGAGGAACTGAACACTGACAACCCGGTGAAGACAACCAGCGGGAGCCGCCGCGGGGCGGCTCTCGCCGTGGCCTTCCTGACGGCGCTGGTCATGAGCATCCTCGTGGCCGCGGTGTACATTCTGTTCATGAGCAATGTCACCAGCCACGAATATGCCAGGAACAGGATAGCCGCAAGATTCACGGCGGAAGCCGGCGCCAGGCTGGCGGTGCATCATCTTTCGCTTCGGACATCCATGCCTCTGGAGACGGAGCCCTTCTACATGCCGGGCGACAGCGGCGGGTGGATAGAAATGCCCGGCCTGGACGGCAGGGCCCTGGTGGTGATAGACCCCAGGAACAACGTGCAGAACCCCTTCGCCATAAGGGGGGTGGAGATAAGGAGCCGTGGAAGGTTCCTGTCGGCGGAGATGGACGTCAAGGTCCATTACGCTCCAGATGCCCCCTCCAGGTATGCCCTTCTGGTCGAACAGGGAATTCCCGGGGGATTCTTCGAGGATGGACGGGTCGTCAACGGGCCGGTCCATTCCAACGGCGAGATACACTTCAGCAGCGTAACACCGGATTCCTCGGGGGACCCACACGCGCAGGAAATATCCACCACATCGGATGGAGGTTTCATCTTCGCGGATGCCGGGCCTTCCCTGGTGCCCCATCCCGCCGGGAGTTCCGTATGGGTGCGCCCCTACCGCAGCCACCGGGCCGGCTCACCCAGCTGGAACGTAGCCGCGGATCCGATAGATTTCCAGAGGGTGGAGGACCATTTCAGGAGTGTAAGGAGCGAGGCCTACGGAATGGGGACCGTGGTCAGCGGGGTCAAGCGGATAATTCTGGACAGGACTACTCTCCTTATGAAGAACTCCAACATGGGGCCCATGACAGTCCTGGAGCTGGGGGAGGACCGGAACCTGGTTTACATACTGAACGGCGCCATGCCGGTGTACATCAAGTCCGGCCAGTCGACGAACATTCCGCTCACCATAGTGGCCACGGGGGATGTCTACCTCATGGGAAGCCTGCGCGGCGGGGCCGCCGGACCGTCCGGCCCCCTGGCCATAGTATCCATGGGTGATATCGTTATAGCTGCAGACCCCGGGTATACCGGGGCGCAGGACTGGTCGCCCCCCTGGGACATTCAAACCGAGGGGAACCTCAGCGTCGCCGCCTACCTTGCCGCGCCCTCCGGCGAGCTGCGAAATCAGAGCCTGCTCTACCCGCCGAGCCAGATGTACCTGACCATCAGCGGAGGACTGATGGAGGAGCGCATGGGAAGGCTGGGCACCGGTATGAGCGGCTACCGGCTGGAGATCGACTACGACAACGGCCTGTTCACCGTCATTCCGCCTTTCTTCCCGATACTGGAGAGCTGGATAATGACCGCGTGGGTGGAGAACCCCGACTTCGGACCCGGAGGCATCGAACCCGACCAGTACTAATATGTCCCATTTCCGTGCCGGGCCTTGAAATGGGACATTTTACCCATTTCCCGTGCCGGGCCTTGAAATGGGACATTTCCATTTTATGGTATTTCGAGGATCATCCCATGCTCTGAAAAGAAGTCAGCGCTCTTACGGATCATCTGAAATATGTGCTCCCCCTTGAACTGCCGGCGATTTTCGAATACACTCATAGTATGAGCAGGCAGATGAGGATCGAGTACCCGGGAGCACTGTACCATGTTATTACCAGGGGTAACTGCAGCGGTGAGGTATATCATGAAGATGATGACAGATATCGCTTCCTGGAGATATTGAATGATACAGTAAAGCAGTTCAATCTCATATGCCATTCCTACTGCATGATGACCAACCATTATCATATGCTTCTGGAAACACCCGAGGGTAACCTATCCTCCTGTATACACCGTCTGAATTCGGTATACGCCAACTACTTCAACAGGAAGTACGATCGTGTCGGCCACCTTTTTCAGGGAAGGTTCAAAGCCATTGTGGTTCAGAAGGAGAGCTATCTGCTTGAATTGTGCAGATATATAGTGCTCAATCCAGTGAGGGCACATATGGTTGACGATCCTGGGGATTACAAATGGAGCAGCTACAGATACACCGTATCACTTCGCGGTGACCCAATACCATTCCTTTCAAGCGACTGGATACTTGCACAGTTCGATGAAGAGCTTTCAAAGGCTCGTGAGAAATACATCAAGTTCGTATATGACGGTATGAACGCTGAATCTCCCATGAACGACGTCATCGCAGACCTAGTGCTTGGAGACGAGGATTTCATCGAATTTCTGAAGGAGAAGACATCCATTGATATGAACGATATTCAGATACCGATTGAACAGAGGTACCTGTTCAGGAAGCGCCTTTGCGAGTTGTTCAGTTTCCCAAAGGCACTTAATAAAGAATACAGAAATAAAATGATAATAGAGGCCTACAACAACCAGGGTTACACTCAAAATGATATATCCAGTTACCTCAACCTCAGTCGAAAAACAGTGAGCAGGATACTTCGATCCGGTTTCACTTCCCAGTATCAGCGCACAGACCAATAGTCCAGCAAATTCAAGACCCTGCACAGGTCTTTGCGGAGAATTGGAAATGTCCCATTTCAAGGCCCGGCACGGAAAATGGGTAAAATGTCCCATTTCAAGGCCCGGCACGGGAAATGTTACATTTTGCGGAGGTTTTCGGCGAAGAGCCTGGCGTAGTCTCCCGTGGGGAAGGCGCTCTCCAGCGCACCCGCGGCCAGCTTGATACTTTCCTCCAGCGGCAGCGTATACCTCATGGCAGTGAACTTCTTCCTGAACTCCGTCACCTCTTCGGCCACATCCCGCTTCTTTATTATCACCTTCGCCATCAGCTCCGCCAGGGTTCCGAAGTCATCCTCTTCCATTCCGAACCTGGTCATCTCCGAGACCCCGGTCCTTATTCCGCTGGAGAACAGGAAGGTATCGTCGTCTGGAAGAGCCTGGTAGTTGACTATGATGTTGCTGGCCTGGAGCCTGTCGGCTACCTCCGAGCCTTCTCCGTGCTCGGCAACCCTGACCACGACCTGATGGGTATGGGTGTAACCGTCGGCCGGGTCGCCCTCAACCGAGAGACCGTTGTCGGCCAGGTGCTTCGCGAAGGCCCTGGCGTTGCTCAGGACCTTTTTCTGGTACTGTTCCTTGAAGGCGTTCATCTCGGTGGTAGCCACCAGGAGGCCCAGAAGAGTGGCCAGGTGATGGTTGCTGGTGCTTCCGGGGAAGGCCCTGCTGACTATATCCAGCCAGAGTTTCCTCAGGGGTGTTTTCTTGTCCATGTTGCTGACCACAACACCCCTCTGGGGTCCGAAGAAGGTTTTGTGGGTTGATCCCGTAACTACGTCGGCGCCGTCGGCGAGGGGAGCCTGAAAAGCTCCGTAGATGCCCAGTACATGGGCCATATCGTACATTATCACCGGCCTGTCATCCCAGCCTGCAACCTCGTCGGCCAGCTCTTTGACCGGTTCCGGATATATGAACATGCTCTTTCCGAATATCACAAGCTCCGGACGGACTTCCCGGACCGTCTCCAGCATCGCGGGAACGTCTATTCTGTACGGATTGTCCCGCATGACAGGAAAGTTTACGCAGTTCTCCTTTCCGGTATCCGGGTCGATGTCCACGAAATTGAAAAGGGCGCCGAAGGGCTGGCTGGAGAGGTGGCCGCCCTTGCCCAGGTCGTTGTTCATCACCGCGCGGAGTTTCCTGAACGTACCCTTGGGTGTAGACCTGTTGACGAACTTGGTGGTGGCCTCGAAGACCACCTGATTGGCCATCTGGCCGCTGATGGGCCTCAGCTCCGCCTGGCTGCATTCGAAATACTCGGTGATCGCCTGAACGGCCTCCTCCTCGATACGCCGTATGAAATCGGTACCGTGGTAGAAATAAACATCGTTACCTTTCATACGCTTATGTTCAGCATACCTTCCGGCGGGATCGCATATTTCGCATATCTTCACCAGCGGGCTGGGCGTGTTCTCGGAAGGGATGAGGTTTACGCACCGCCTCTGTCTCCAGAGGTTGTTCTCCCTTATCCTTTCGAAGAGTTCTTCCATTTGTGCTGAGAGGTTGGCCATTCTGATACTCCTTGCTCTGTTATTCTTCCTGTCAGATAGTCTCCAGCGATCCTCTGACCATATCCGGTGACAGTACTATAATGCAGGCTCCCCGGTGATTGTCCAGATCACCGGTTATCTGCTCGATCGATGATATCATGTCGTCCAGGATGTCCTCCGGGACCAGGGCCATGATGGTCCTGGGCTCAGGCTGGGAAGTTCCCAGAACGTCCAGGAATCCGGCGAATACGGGAGCGCTGGAGAGTACCTGCCCCATGAGATTCCCCTCGTGGGTCACGGCTCCCGGAAGCCCCATCTCCAGAAACAGCTCAATGATGTCGTTGTAGACCTCATCCTCCTGCACCACCACCATCATAAGCCTGTTGCAGGCCCTGTCCCCGCACGAATCCAGTGCCGACGCAGGCGAGGCGTGGTACAGAAAAGCTTCCCTCAGGGCGTAGGAGGTGGAACTGCTCAGCATCTCGTAACGGGAGTTCCCGGTGCCCAGGACCCTGCTGGCGGCGGCCAGCAGCCTGAGGTGCATCTCCGGGTCCTCAGGAGGTCCCACTATGGCGCAGAACACGTGAACGCTCCTGCCGTCCATAGCCTTGAAGTCCACCCCTCTGGAGGAGATGCCCAGGGCCAGGGCGAACTGCTTCATCCCCTCGACCTTGCAGTGGGGTATGGCTATACCCTTTCCGAAACCGGTGGACCCCATGGATTCCCTCTCCAACAGACCCCCGGCAATGCTTTCGGCATCGGTCCCGGTTACCGACGGTGAGCTGACAAGCAGCTCCGCCAGACTGCTGATGACCTCTTCCTTGTTCCTGCCCTCGAGGTTAACCGTACATGATTCCGGCGCGAGATATTTGGAAATGTCCATATTTACTCCAGGTTTGCTCCCTTTATCACAGAATATCTAGAAAGCGGAGGTCCGACAAGCTCGTTGAACAGAACGGAAAATAGAACGATGTTTATCAGTGTCGAGGTTACCGCCCGGTTCATGGCGAAGTAGGGGATGGTATCCAGGAACAGCACCAGGCCTATCGCCACTCCGGCCTGAGGAAGCATTCCGAAACCCAGGTACTTCCTTATGAGGGGGCTCGAACCGGCCACAATCGCGCCGAAGTGTACTCCGGCCAGTTTGCCCAGTCCCCGCGCTATGACGAATACACCGCCCATGAGCAGGATCGCAGGTGACGTGAGCACTCCCAGGTTGAGCTCCGTGCCGGCTATGGCGAAGAAGGCGGCGTAGAGCGGAGGAGAAATGGGGTCCAGCGAAGAAATGATCCTGTGAGCCCTGCGGGAGAGGTTCGCCATGGCCGCCCCGGCCGCCATGCTGGACAGGAGGGCGCTCAGATGGAATACGCTGCAGATAGCCGAAAGCACCAGCACGACCGCAAGGGATACTATGAACACCTCGTTTGTCCTGGCCCTCTTTCTGGTGAGAAGGTGCAGCACCCATCCGGCGATGACCCCGAGTAGAATAGAAACAACTATTTCAACGACAGCGTGGAATATGGACGCCAGCATACCGGTGGCCATTCCCAGGGAATTTGAGACCATGGCCGTGACGGAAGCGAACAGAAGAATGCAGCCCGCGTCATCCATGGCCACCACTCCGTACAGGTGGTCGACGAAGGGCCCCCTGGCCTTGAGATCGCGTATTATCGCCACAGTGGCCGCCGGAGCGGTGGCGGACGCGATGGCTCCCAGAATAGCGGCGAACTCCAGTGCCATGCCCGCCAGCACCAGCCCCGCAGTCACCAGGGCGAAGGAGGTGAAGAGCTGGAAGAGGGTGATGACCACAACCGGCTTTCCGATGGACCTGAGCTTTTTCAGACTGAACTCGCTGCCTATCACCAGCGCTATGATGGCCAGGGCTATTTCCGTAATGGAGGCCAGTGTGGCGTCCAGGTCACGGTGGACCAGACCCGCCATGGAAGGGCCCAGGAGAAGCCCGGCCAGAATGAACCCGGTTATGGCGGGCAGCTTGAGCCTCTCCGCCAGCCTGCCCATGAAAAAACTTCCCATGAGCAGGATCCCCAGTCCGAACACCAGGTGCCGGCTGAAAACATCGCGAAGCTGAATGAGATACAGGTATAGATCCTCTGTCATATGACCTCCTGAACAGGGCTCCAGAATAATCCGCCGGCAGGTTGCGGTCAACCTTAGGGATTCGCCTGAAAACCTCTTATATTCCCGTGACAGGATGATACCAGGGCCACATTCGAAAGGTATGATAAATTGAACCTAGAAGAGATCAGGAACGAATATGTGAAGCTGTCGGAGAGACTGGCCAGACTCAAGGAGGGTCTTTGACTTCCAGGAACTGGTCCGGCGGCAGAAGGAACTGAACGGCAGGATGGCGGAACCCGGTTTCTGGGACAGCAGGGAGACCGCCATGGGAGTAATCGAGGAGAACAACAGCATACAGGCCTGGCTGGAGCCAATCCGGGACATACAGGACAGGCTGGACAACGTCGGAATAGCCATGGAACTCCTCGAAGCCGGCCCCGACCCGGGGCTCCTGAAGGAGAGCGCCTCTTCCATAGAATCCATCGAGAAGAAGATGGACCGGCTTGAATTCATGCAGATGCTCTCAGGCAAACACGACAGGAACGACGCCATTCTCACCATCCGCTCCGGGGCGGGGGGACAGGACAGCCAGGACTGGGCGGAGATGCTGATGAAGATGTACATCCACTGGGCTGAGAAACAGGAATTCCAGGTGGAGGTGCTCAGCGTCAGCGAGGGAGGCATCGAGGGCGGCATCCGCGAGGCGGTGATGTCCATAAAGGGCCCCTGGGCGTACGGATACCTTCGGGCCGAGGGCGGAATACACCGGCTGGTGAGAAAATCCCCCTTCGACCAGAACCATAGGCGCCATACGAGTTTCGCCTCGGTATTCCCGCTGCCGGACATCGAGGAAGACATAGAGATCGAACTCAACGAGGAGGAAATCAGGGTAGATACCTTCAGGGCCAGCGGGGCGGGGGGACAGCACGTCAACAAGACATCCTCCGCTGTGAGGATGACCCACCTGCCCACGGGAATAGCGGTGACCAGCCAGAACCAGCGTTCCCAGCACAGGAACAGGGAGGTGGCCAGGAGGATACTGAAGGCAAGGCTGTACGAGCTGGAGCAGGAGAAGCGCCGCGAGGAGAAGTCCAAACTGGAGAAGACAAAGAAGGACGTTTCCTGGGGCAACCAGATAAGGTCGTACGTGATGCACCCCTACCAGATGGTGAAGGACCACCGCACAGGCAGGGAGTCCTCGAACATAGACGATATTCTGTCCGGGGAGATCCAGGAATTCATCGAGGAGTATCTCAGAAAGAGCAGTGAATGATGGTGAACGAGCAGAGATCAGTCAGGGAAGAGAAACTTGAGAAGATCATCGAGCTGGGAATAGACCCCTACCCGGCCGGGTGCGACACAGCCGTGGCAGTGGCGCGGGTAAGGGAAACGGGGGAGACCGAGGAGGAGGTCACCCTTTCCGGCAGGCTTACGGCCAGGAGAGAACATGGCAGGACGGTTTTCGCTGACCTGAAGGACACATCCGGCAGTATTCAGCTCTACCTCGGGAAAAAGGTTCTCACCCCTCTGGAATGGTCCCTTCTGGAACTCCTGGACCTGGGGGACATAATTCAGGTCACCGGACCGGTCTTCACCACCAGAACAGGGGAGCTTACGGTCAGGTGCGCGGAACTCAGGCTTCTATGCAAGAGTCTGCGGCCGCTTCCGGTGGTAAAGGTGGACGCGGAGGGGGTAGCCCACGACGAGGTCACCGACAGGGACTTCCTCTACCGTCACCGGTGCGTGGACCTTCAGATAAACCCCGATTCCCTGCAGCGGTTCCGAAGAAGGACCGGGATGATAGCCTCCATGAGGTCATACCTTGATTCCAGGGGGTTCCTCGAGGTGGAAACGCCCGTCCTGCAGCCTATCTACGGGGGTGCGGCGGCGGAACCGTTCGAGACCATGTACGGAAGCATGGACCGCAGGTTCTACCTTCGTATCGCCACCGAACTCTACCTGAAGCGGCTGGTGGCGGGAGGCATGGAGAAGGTTTACGAGATAGGCAAGGACTTCAGGAACGAGGGGGTGGACAGGACTCACAGCCCGGAGTTTACACAGCTGGAGCTGTACGAGGCGTACTCCGACTACAGGGGAATGATGAGGATGTTCGAGGAGATCGTAGCGGGCTGCGCCGAGGCAGCCGGAGTTGGCACCCGGATCATGTTCGGGGGAACGGCCATAGACCTCTCCCCTCCCTTCGAGAGGATAGGTTTCATGGATTCCCTGAAAGAGGCCAGCGGAGAGGACCTGTTCTCATGGGAGGCTGAAGAGCTGAAAGCCCTGCTGGAGGAAAAGGGCATAATAAGCGAGGCGGAAGATCGCATGACCATGCTGGACAAGCTTTTCGATCATTACGTGGCGCACCGGACGGTTCAGCCCACCTTCGTAGTGGACTACCCGGTGGAACTCTCCCCCCTGGCGAAGAGGAAGCGGGAAGACAACTCGGTCACCGAGAGGTTCGAGGCCTTCATAGGGGGGCTTGAGCTTGCCAACGCTTTCAGCGAGCAGAACAACCCGGCCCTTCAGAGGGAGATACTGAAGGAGCAGGCCATGGAGAGCAGGCACAGGGAGGGCACGCTGGACGAGGACTTCCTCTACGCCCTGGAAGTGGGGATGCCTCCCACCGGAGGAATGGGGATCGGCGTGGACCGGCTGGTCATGGCCCTTACCGATACCGGCAGGATAAGGGATACCATTCTGTTTCCCCACCTGAGGCGGGCCGATAAGTGAGGATCCGCCTGGCCGCCCGGATTGCCCTGCGGCAGATCCTCAGCAGCTCCAACTCCGGATTCGTGAGAACCGTCTCCTTTCTTTCCATAGCCGGTATCGCCATCGGTGTCGCGGCCCTCATCATCATCAATTCCTTCATGGATGGATTCTCGGAGAACATCCTCAGCAATCTCTCCTCCATAAACCCACCCATGGAAGTCCGTATTCCCGGGGGCTACAGCTTCGGCCCGGAAGAGATAGCGGATGCCCGGGATATCATGGATGAATGGCCCGGAATAACCGGTATCTCGCCGGTGCTGGAGAAAACGGTGGTCATAGCGGGGAACAGCGGTGAGGTGGCGGGAGTGAGAATGCGCGGCGTGGACTGGGAGCTGGAGCCCGGCCTGGTGATGAGCGGCAGGCTGAACGCCTTTCAGGTCGAGGGGAGGGGCGCTGTGATGGGGACCTCGCTGGCGGAGCGCCTTAAGGTGTCTGCCGGGGATTCCGTGAGGCTTGCGTCCACGGACGTCACCCAGTTTTCCTCCATGGGCCGGCTGCTGGTTGATACCATAATCTCGGTCCGGGTCAGCGGAGTGGCCGATTTCGGAATTGAGGAGTACAATTCATCCATCCTGATCACCGACCTCGCCACCGCTTCGGGAATGTTCAGCGGTCCGGTGGCAGCCACTACGCTCAGCGTCGGTATCGAGGAAGGGAAAGACCCTGTGGAGGAGGCGGAAGCCATAACAGCCACCATGCGTGAATCCTACATATCCGGAAGAATGGAGTACATGGTCTGCGATGCTTTCATTTCCTCCCACAGCAACCTGTTCGCGGCTCTGGGGCTTGAAAAGCTGGGAATGACGATAGTGCTCGCCCTTATAGGAGTGGTAGCCCTTCTGAACCTTCTCAGCGCTCTGACGATGATAGCCATAGAACACCGCAGGGACATGGGCGTGCTGCGCTCCATGGGAGCGACTCCGGGAATGATAGTAACCACCGGTCTGATTCAGGGAGGGATGCTGGGAGCGGGAGGCGCCCTGGCGGGGAGCGGCTTCGCCGTTCTGGCCGTAGCGGCCATCAACAGGTACTTCCCCATAAGGCTGGAGAGCAGCATCTACTGGGTTGATACGCTGCCCGGCAGGCTGGAACCCGTCCTCATACTGGGCATAACCCTCGTCACCATTCTCGCGTGTTTTGCAGCATCCCTCTTTCCGGCCCTGCGAGTCGTCAGCATATCCCCCTCAACGGCGGTGCGGTATGAGTAGTACTCCCGTACTCTCCGCGGCCGATATCTGGAAGTCGTACGGAAACGGCGCCGACAGGCTTTCCATTCTCAGGGGAGCATGCATTCGGATATTCCCGGGTGAGGTGGTCTCCATCGCGGGCCCCAGCGGTTCCGGGAAGAGCACTTTCCTCCATGTCTGTGGAATACTGGACCCTCCGGACAGGGGCACGGTAACCGTGGGAGGGGTTGACGCCTGGTCGGTCAACGAAACGAGGAGGGCGGCCATCCGGAACAGCGAACTCGGTTTCGTATTCCAGTTCCATCACCTGCTGGACGAGTTCACCCTGCTGGAGAACGTTGCCATGCCCTCCATGCTGGCCGGGAAATCTAGAGGAGAATCGCTGAAAGCCGCTGCGGGTCTTCTTGAAGAGGTTGGTCTTACAGGAAGGGGAGAGCATTTTCCCTCGGAAGCCTCGGGAGGAGAGAGACAGCGGGCGGCGGTTGCCAGGGCACTGATACTTTCCCCCTCCGTGGTTCTGGCAGATGAGCCTACCGGCAACCTGGACTCGGCGAGCAGCAGAAAGGTCGAAGAGCTGATCCTGCGGCTGGCCGAGAGGAGGAACCAGGCTTTCGTCATAGCGACCCACAGCATGGAGCTGGCTGCAAGGGCCCACAGGGGCCTGGTCCTGAAGGATGGAATGCTCCTTTCCTAGCGCCGTTATGATTGCAGAGTTCTCCCTGCAGCATTATCTTTCAGGAACAAAGGTACTCTTTTCGAATAGAAACAGGCCGAAAGGAAGAACCTTCGGCGGAAAAGAGGTAACGTGCCCGAGAAACTGACAGATAAAGCTCGAGCGGCCCTGGAGATATCCGTCAACGAGGCGGAGAGATCCGGTCACAGCAAGGTTGCATCGGAGCATATCCTGTACGGCCTGATATCCGTCAAGGGGTCGGCCGCCCTGATAGTCCTTCATGAACTCGGAGTACGCATCGGCGTCCTCAGGACAAGGCTGGAGAACCTGATGCGCAGGCCGGTGGCCAACGAGATAACCCTCAAGGAGATAGGCTGGACCACAAAGGCCCGTCTGGTCCGCAGGGAGGCCATACGAAGAGCGGTCAGCAGCGGAGCCACTGAGACCGGGACCCATCATCTGCTTCTGGGACTTCTGTCGGTGGGCAACTGCCAGGCCTCCAGCATCCTCAGGGAGAAGGGGGTCTTCCTGAAGGCCGCCGAGGAAGTGGCCGCGGAACTTCCTCCCCATATAGAATCCGGCGCATCCGAGCAGCAGAAGAGCGGCCAGGAGCTTCCGGGAATCGATTATTTCTGCCGGGACCTGACCAGGCTGGCGCGCGAGGGCAAGCTGGACCCTGTCATAGGCAGGGAGAGGCAGATCAACAGGGTGATGCAGGTGCTCTGCAGAAGGAAGAAATCCAACCCCATACTCATAGGCGAGCCCGGTGTGGGCAAGACGGCCATAGTGGAAGGACTTGCCGGCCTCATCGCCCAGGGCAAGACTCCCGGGCCCCTGGCGGGCAAACGTATCCTGGCGCTGGACATGGCCGCCGTAGTCGCCGGGACCAAGTACAGGGGGCAGTTCGAACAGAGGCTCAAGAAACTCCTGGGAGAGGTGGCGGAATCCGGCGACATAGTCCTGTTCATCGACGAGGCCCATGTTCTGGTGGGAGCCGGCGCGGCCGAAGGGGCCATGGACGCGGCCAACCTCCTCAAACCCGCCCTGGCCAGGGGGGAGCTGCAGTGCATAGGCGCTACCACCCTTGATGAGTACAGGAAGAGGATAGAGAAGGACGGAGCGCTGGAGCGCCGTTTTCAGCCGGTACCGGTGGACCCTCCCGGTGTGAGCGAGACCATAGATATCCTGGAGGGTCTGAGAAAAAGGTACGAGGAGCATCACGGGACAACCTACACAGACGAGGCCGTACAGGCCTCCGCCAGGCTGGCTGCCAGATACATAAGCGGCAGGTTCCTACCGGACAAGGCGATAGACGTTATGGACGAAGCGGGGGCCAAGAACCGGGTGACCCACTGCACACTTCCCGACCACATCAAGGAGATGATAAGCCGGCTGGCAGCGCTCAGGAATGAGAGGAAGGCAGCTTCACGGGATGAGGATTTTCAGGGGACACTGGACCTGAAGGAGCAGATAGACGAAATGGAGGAGCGGCTGTCCGAAGAGCGGACCTCGTGGCTTTCCAGCGTTCACGTCACCCCTGTTTCCGAGGAGCAGGTGGCCGAAGTGGTATCCGACATGACCGGCATTCCCGTGAGCAGGGTGGGCAAGAGCGAGACCGCCAGACTTCTGGACCTCGAGGAGCGGCTGGAGGCCAGGATAGTTGGACAGAAGGAGGCCATAAGAAGCATAACCGGGGCCATAAGAAGGAGCCGGGTGGGACTTCGGGATCTGAACAAGCCGGCCGGGACCTTCCTGTTCCTCGGTCCCTCGGGAGTGGGGAAAACGGAGACTGCCCGAATTCTTTCGGAACTGGTGTTCGGGGACCCGTCCGCCCTCATAAGGATCGACATGTCCGAATTTCAGCAGAGCTTCGCTGGTTCCAGGCTCATCGGCGCACCCCCGGGATACATCGGCTACGATGAAGGTGGACAGCTGACGGAGAAGGTGCGGAGGCGTCCATACTCCGTGGTTCTGCTGGACGAGATCGAAAAGGCTCATACCGACCTCTACAACATGCTCCTGCAGGTGATGGACTACGGCCGGATGACTGACAACTACGGCCGGGAGATAGATTTTACCAACACCATCATGATAATGACCAGCAACATAGCATCCCGGGATCTGCTTTCCGGAGGAAGGCTGGGCTTTGCCGCGGAGGACAGGGAAGCCGAGTCCGACAGGATAGACGGGCTGGTGATGGACGCGGTAAAGAGCCAGTTCAACCCCGAGTTCCTGAACCGGCTGGATGAGATAGTCATCTTCAATCCTCTTGAGTTTTCCGACATGGAGAAGATAGTATCGCTTCAGATGGATGACGTGGAGGAGAGACTGTCGGAGCTGGGCATATCGCTGGCGCTGTCCCCCGAGGCGATAACCCTCATAGCGGAAGCCGGATACGATCCGGAGGCCGGAGCCCGCCATATCAGAAGGACCATCAGAAGGCTTCTGGAGGACCCCCTCACCGACGCCATTCTCAGAAGCGAGTTCTCATCCGGGGATACGGTGCTTGCCGTCCGGGAAGGCGGCAGGATCGATTTCAGGGTACCGGACGACAGCAGCCATACCGGAGTCGAAGCCCACACGATCAAGGGAAGAGTCGAGAATTGAAATACGTTTTGACAGTACTGGCCATAGCGTTAAGCGCATCGCTGGCACTGGAAGTCGAGTCGGTGGAGGTCACCGGCAATACTTTCGTGAGCAGCGACCTCATTATAAGGGTCTTCGGGCTTGAACCCGGTGACCAGTTCGATTCCGTTTATCTCGGTCAGGCGACCAGGGACCTGTTCGGGCTCGGTTACTTCAGTGACATCGAGATACTGGCCGATACCTCCGGGGGTACGGCGGACCTGCTCATCTCCGTTACCGAGAACAGGCTGCTCAGCCGAATAGAGTTCAGCAATCCCGGTCATCTTGATGAGGATGACGTCCTGGATTCTCTCTCGCTCTTTCCGGGTCAGACCGTATCACCGGCTCAGGTGGAGAGGGCCCGCAACGTAGTCCTGCATTTCTACGCGGAGAAGCACAGGCACAGGGCACAGGTGGAACCGGTCTGGCTGGAACCGGACCAGGGCAACCGCAGCGTTCTCCTTTTCGAATGCGAAGAGGGTCCGGACATTAGGGTAGGAGAGATCAACTTCTTCGGTAACGAGACCTTCGACGACGGAAAGCTCCGGGGTGAGATGGACACCAGACAGGATTCCTTCTGGAGGACCGGCAGGTACAGGGAGAGCGAGTTCGAGGCCAGTCTCGATTCGGTGATAGCATTCTATCAGAACCACGGTTATCCGGAAGCCGGGATACTGGACGTGGAGGAATCCATCATGGAGGACGGCCGGCATCTGAGGTTCGACGTGACAGTTTCAGAGGGGGAGCATTTCACCTTCGGGGACATATCCGTATCCGGCAACGAGGCCTTTCCCGATTCGGTCCTCATGTCGGTGATGGACATCGAACCCGGTCAGGAGTACAGCCTGGAGAAGCTGCAGTCCTCACTCATGACCATGTACGAGCTCTTTCAGGAGCGTGGTCACTTCTATGCCGGTATCGAGCCGGTGGTGACCTCGGGAGATTCGGGAAACATCATGGATGTAGCCTTCCTGGTGGAGGAGGGCGAGAGGGCTCATATCAGGCGAATAGACATAACCGGCAACAACCGGACGCTGGAGAATGTAATAAGACGGGAACTCAACATCTATCCCGGTGACATGTTCCAGCGGTCCGCTCTCATGAGGAGCTACAGGAACATCTTCTACCTCAACTATTTCAGTGACGTCGCGGTGGATTTCCGCTACCTCGAGGACTCCCCTGACGTCGATGTAATTTTCGATGTGGCCGAAAAGACCACCGGCAAGGCCGGGGTCGGCGCCGCCTACGGTGGCGGCACCGGTTTCAGCGGATTCATCGAACTGGGGGAGACCAACCTGTTCGGCCGCGGGCAGAACATCTCCTTCAACTATCAGTTCTCCAAGAAGCGCAACGACTTTCACATAAGTTTCATGGAACCCTGGTTCCGGGACACGCCCCTTTCGCTGGGAGGCGAACTCTTCCACACCACCTACGACGAATCCGCCTACGACCGCAGGAGGACCGGAGGGGCGGTTTCTGTTGGCAGGCCACTCCCCTGGGTGGATTACGGCTCCGCCTCCATCAAGTACAACCTGGAGAAGGTGGATGTGTTCAACATCACCTCGGACTCCACCAGCTACTACTATTCGCTTCGGGACCTGGACTGGCCCAGGTGGACAAGTTCGGCGACCCTCACCTTCACCAGGGACAGCCGCGACAGGCAGATGTTCGCTTCCCGGGGATCACTGAACCGGGTCACCGGCGAGTTCGCCGGCGGTATCCTGGGCGGGAACATAGGATATCAGAAGTACCTTCTGGACAGCAGCTGGTACGTACCTTCGTTCTGGGACTTCATCTTCTTCCTCAGAGCCAGGGTTGGGACGGTGGCATCCCTGGACGGCATGGAACCCCCCGCCTACGAACTCTTCGAGCTGGGAGGCACTGGATTCTACGGGCTGAGGGGATACCCTCAGGAGGCGATAGTGGCCAGGGAGGGGTACGATCAGGTGGGTGGACGGTCCATGCTCATACTGTCCGCCGAATACAGGTGGAGGGTGATCGACCAGATCCAGCTGGCTGTCTTCGCCGATGCAGGCAATACCTGGAACTCATGGGAAACCAGCGACTTCTCGAATCTGAGAAGGGGAGCCGGTCTCGGAGTCAGGATAGAGGTCCCCATGCTGGGGGTCATAGGATTCGACTACGCTTACGGCTTTGACGAACCCGATGGCGGCTGGGAACCACACTTCCAGTTCGGCACGATCTTCTAAGAACATGTCTGATGATGATACCCGGACCCCGGAGCTGGCTTCGGGTCCGGAATGGAGCACATTCGGAGGTTCAAGCTTATGAGATTTGCATTATTCGCTGTACTGGCCGCCGTGGTGGCGGCTTCGGCCCAGAGCGTGGCGGTTATCGATTCCGACAGGATATTCGAAAACCTCGGAGAAGTGGCCGACGCCACCGAACTTCTGGAGATGGAGATAGAGGAGTGGGAAGCTCACGCCGACTCCCTCCAGGACGAGATAGACGCCATAAGGACGGACCTGGAATATACCATGGTCATGAGCCCCGAAAGGAGAAGGGAGAGAGAAGCCCTGCTTGAGGAGAAGACGGAGGAACTCCAGAATTTCCTCTCCTCGACATTCGGTCCGGGGGGCCAGGTGGAAACCAGGAACAGCCAGCTGGTTTCCCCAATAGTGGCGTCCATCAACGAGACGGTGCAGGAAATAAGCGTGGAAGAGGGGTTCGATATTGTTCTGGACACCTCGGGCGGGCTTGTTGTATTCGTCAGCAATTCCATCGATATCACCGACATGGTCCTGGAGAGGCTGGCAACCGGAGGCGGCGACTGACATGAAACTGTCCATTCTGGCCGCGAAACTTGATGGTGAACTGCATGGTCCGGATGGGGAAAAGGAAGTGGCGGGAGTATCCACCATTCAGGAAGCCGGTCCCGACCAGGTCTGCTACTACGGCAACAGGGCCTACCGGAAGTATCTGACATCCACCTCCGCGCTGGCGGTCATAGCAGGTGAGAGGGTCCGGACCTCCGCCGCGAACCTGATTCTAGTCGCCCATCCATACCGAGCGTTCAGAAAAGCCCTGATACTGTTCCGCAAAGAGACACCCGGCGGATTCGAAGGGGTGCATCCCGCCGCGGTCATCCATCCTGAAGCCGTCATTCATGAAAGCGCTTCGGTGGGTCCCGGCGCCTCTGTGGACGCTCACGCCAGGGTGGGGAAGGGCACCGTGATAGGTGCCGGGGTCCACATCGGTCCCGGTGCGGCCGTAGGTGAGGACTGCCTGCTGTATCCCGGAGTTGTGGTCTATCATGACTGCGTGGTCTGCGACAGGGTCATAATCCACTCCGGAGCGGTGATAGGCTCCGACGGTTTCGGGTTCGTGCCGGACCCCGAAGGCCACCTGAAAGTACCACAGAACGGCATAGCCTTCGTGGAGGATGATGTCGAGATCGGCGCGGGGTGCACTATCGACAGAGCCGTTGCAGGCAGGACTCTTATCGGCAAATCCTCAAAGCTAGACAATCTGGTCCATGTGGCCCATAATGTTACCATCGGCGCTAATTGCCTGATAGCGGCGCAGACCGGTTTCGCCGGAAGCACCACGGTGGGAACGGGTGTTACCTTCGGCGGACAGGCGGGCATAGCGGGACACATCAGAATAGGGGATGGTTCCACCGTAGCCGCTCAGGCCGGAGTGATGAAGGATGTACCGGCGGGGGCGACTGTTTCAGGCTATCCTGCCCGAGCTCACGGAAAATCCCTGAGGGTCAACGCGGCCCTGATAGACCTTCCGGAATTCAGAAGAAAGGTCATGGATTTCATGAGGGAACACGGGAACAACGAAGAGGAAGATGAATGAACCATTACCAGACCACACTTGCTGAACCGGTTGTCTACAGCGGAATAGGCCTGCATCTGGGCAAGGAAACCTCCATCACATTCAAACCTGCCCCCGCCGATACCGGGATAGTGTTCGTGAGGACCGATGTAAGGAGCAGACCGAGGATTAAAGCCTGCCTTGAGAACGTCCGGCAGGTGGAGGAGCAGTCCAGACGGACTACTCTGGGATACGATTACTACGAGGTGCATACAGTTGAGCACGTACTGTCAGCCCTTTACGGCCTCTCCATTGACAACTGCATCATAGAACTGGATTCCGACGAACCGCCGGAGCCCGCGGACGGGTCGATAAGAAGCTACCTGGAGGCGCTGGAGAACGGCGGGATAAGGGAGCATGAGGGCAAAGCCTGCAGAGTCGTCAGAATAGACAAGCCCATAAGCATCGACGCTTTCGGGGCCAGCCTCACCGCCGTTCCCTACAGCGGCCTGAAGGTTAGCTTTACCATCGATTACGACCATCCGGTCCTGGGCACCCAGTACATGTCGCTGGACATCACACCTGACAGCTTCAGGAATGAGATAGCGCCGGCCAGGACATTCTGCCTCTACGATGACGTCAAACACCTGCAGGAAAAGAACCTGATAAAGGGCGGAACGCTGGAGAACGCGGTGGTGGTGGGGGACGATGGGATACTCAACGATGAACCTCTCAGGTTTCCCGATGAGTTCGTAAGGCACAAGATACTGGACCTGATAGGCGACCTGTCCCTTCTGGGCGCGAGGCTTCAGGGCCATATCATCTCCGCCAAGTCGGGGCATGCCTCCAACGTGAAGTTCGTCAAGAGGATAGGTGAGGTGAACAGGAAGATAAAGGAATCCCCCCCTCTTACGGACAAGAAATGGGACATCAGTGACATCATGAACCTGCTTCCCCACAGGTATCCATTCCTTCTGGTGGACAGAGTGCTGGAAGTTGAACCGGACAAGCGGATAGTGGGTCTAAAGAACGTTTCCATCAACGAATCCTTCTTTCAGGGTCATTTTCCCGGAAGACCCATCATGCCGGGTGTCCTGGTGATAGAGGCCATGGGCCAGGTTGGAGGGCTGATGCTCTTCAACTCGGTGGAGGATCCCAATGAATGGCTGGTGTATTTTACCGGAATGGACAAGGTGAGGTTCAGGAATCCCGTGCAGCCCGGTGACCAGATAGTGTTCGAACTGGAGATGATACAGAAGAGGGGTCCCATGTGCCGCATGAAAGGAGTGGCCAGAGTGGATGGCAAGGTTGCGGTCGAAGCCACGCTGATGGCCATGCTGGTGGAGAAGGAATGATACACCCCACAGCTGTTGTCGAATCGGATATACCCTCTGACGCGGAAGTCGGGCCCTATGCGGTAATAGGCCCCGATGTCCGGCTGGGCAGGAACGTCAGCATCGGTCCCCACGCCTTCGTGACCGGCCCCTGCCGCATAGGGGACCGGGTTGCCATTGGTCCCTCCGCTGTTGTGGGAACCGACCCTCAGGACCTCAAGTTCAGGGGAGAGCGGACCGAACTGGTTATTGGGGCGGGGACCGTCATTCGGGAATTCGCCAATCTCAACAGGGGGACCGGAGACTCCGGGAGGACCACCGTGGGCGAGGACTGCCTGATCATGGCCTATGTTCACATAGCCCACGACTGCGTCATCGGTGACAGGGTCATACTGGCCAACACCGTCAACATGGCAGGTCATGTGGAGATCGGTGACGATGTTACCATAGGCGGTGTCGTGCCCGTGCACCAGTTCGTGAGGATCGGCAGACATGCCATGATAGGCGGAGGCTACAGGGTCAGCAAGGATATTCCGCCTTTCGTGCTCGCCGGCGGCAGACCCCTGAGGGCCGTATCGCTGAACATGGTTGGCCTGCGCAGGAAAGGTTTCACCGGGGAGAGGCTGAAGGAGCTTGAAGGAACGTTCAGGCACCTGTTCAGGGAGGAGGGAATACTCACCGTGAAGGCCCGGACCCTCCTCGAGAACCCCGATATCTCAACTGATTCGAAGTACCTCGCGGATTTCATCCTGGCGAGTTCAAGGGGAGTTATCAGCTGATTCCGAGGAGTATGCTGCTGTCTGTCATCCTTGTCCTGGCGTCCCTTTCGGGAGGCGCTGACCGCACACCGGATCCCGAAAGCCGAAGCTCCCGTGACAGCATTCGCATTCAGGACTCCCGCGAGGTGCCTGCCATTGTCACTAAGAATCCCACCGGCGCCCTGGTCCGTTCCGCCATTCTTCCGGGCTGGGGACAGTTCTACAACCACAGGCCCGTCAAGGGATTGGTCCTGGGATCGATCGAACTGGGTCTGCTGGGCTGGCTTATCTCGGAGCACATAGCTTCGGAGAACGCCAGAAACGCTGAAGACGACCCCGCCTACCAGTTCCACAGCCAGAGAAGGCTGGACCTGATCTGGTACACTTCGGCCGCGTGGCTGTTCGGCATGCTGGACGCTTACGTAGACGCCTATCTCTATCCCTTCAGCACCGAGAACGAGGTGTTCGAGAGGGAGACCGGGATAGGCGCAGCCATCTACATAAACCTGTGACCGGGGAATAAGAAATGCTCGCCGGTGTATTACTGATGATGGCGGTGGCCGAGGACAACCCGGATATTGAACTTCTCACAAGAGCCAGGAACGGAGACAGGGATGCTTTCGGAGAGCTGTTCAGGAAGTACGAGAAGAGGGTTTTCAGGGTCGCCAGGAGAATGTGCGGAAGCGACGACGAAGCGTGGGATATCACTCAGGATGCTTTCATCAGGGCAATGCAGGCGATGGACAGGTTCGACCCCCGGTACAGGTTCTTCACCTGGATATACCGGATCACCGCCAACCTGGCCATCAATTATTCCAGGAAGAAGGGAAGAAGGCGAGAGGTGCATTTCGAGGAGGCGTTCAGCGCGGAGGGACAGCAGGTGACCCGGGCGGAGCTTGCTGACAGGGCGGCTGCGGAGCAGCTGGCAGAATCCGTGGAGAAGGCCGTTCAGAAGCTCTCTCCGGCCCTGAAGGCCGTATTCGTATTGAGGGTGGACCAGCAGCTGAGCTACTCCGAGATAGCCGAGAGCCTTGATATAGCCCTGGGTACTGTGATGTCGCGGCTCAACCGGGCCAGATCGAGAATACGGGAGGAACTGGGACCGATGCTGGAAGAGTTCGAATGAAATGTCCTGATTTTGATACGCTTATGATGTTCCTGGACGGGGAACTCCGGGATGACATGATGCGTCAGGTATCGGAGCACCTGAGGAGCTGCGACCGGTGCGGGAAGGTACTGGCATCACAGCGGAGACTGGAGCGTTCATGGAGGGATGACTTCGAGTACCCGGAAAACGACGAGTTCCGCCGGGCGGAGGATGAGCTCTTCAGAAGGATGCACCGAAGTGGAGGGTGGAAGGTTCTGCTTCCCGCGGCCGCCGGAATAATCGCGGCGCTGCTGGGAGTGAAGCTAATCCTCGGCAGCGGACCCACCCTGGACAGGGTATCCGCGGTGGCCAGGAGCAGGATGGAGCAGTCGGTCCATCCGGCTCCGGAAGCGCTCGAAGCCGAGGAAGAGCCGGCTGTTTTTCAGGACAGCGCTGTCATTGGCCGGTCTGACGACCTGGAAACCCCGGAATCGGCCGGGGAGTCGATGAACCGGGATATCCCCGATGCAGGCAGCCGATCCTACGGCCTTTCCGGATATACTGCCGCCGACGAGGCACCGGAAGAAACGGAGGAAATGCTGCGGGACGCGACGGAGGGGACCGCTGCCGCCCGGGATGAGGCTCTTCCGGGATCCAGCCGGGGTGAAACGGCTGAAGAACAGGTGGAAGTGGACGGTATGGCAGGTGGCCTGGCGGCCATGGAGGAGGCTCAGGAGCCGGCAATTACGCTCAGTCTCGATAGCGATACCATGGGCCTTGAGACCGTCTCCACGGAGACAACCCGGCACAGCGGCGACTTGGATTCCGCTCCAGAGAGCTCATACTGGATAGAGGAGGCGGAGGCGGAGCCCGGCCTTCTACTGGTCTTCGACGCCGGGGGATGGCCCGACAGCGCCACCGCCCTGCTCCTTGATTCGCTTTTACCCGACTGGAGGGATTATATTCAGGTCGAATTCGAAGATACGGTCATGGTTGTCCCCCCGGACGACCTTGACGACCTGATACGTAACGGGAGTATCCTTCCGGAGCAGGCAACGGAGTAGGGAGTAACAGATGCGTTCCCACAATCATATTTACGTCCTGGCGGTTCTTCTATTATCGGTCCCGGTTTCGGCCAGCCTTCCCAGAATGGCTGTGCTATCCATCGACATGGATGATTTCGCCCCCGACAGCGCCGTTCTGCATGTAGTCAGCCAGCGGCTGGAGGAGAGCGGCAGGTTCCAGATGGTGGACCTGGGCGAGGCGGCCTACCTTCCTATCACCGGTTCATTCCTCGACTCTCTCAGGACCATAGCCGCTGAATACAGCGTCGATGTTTTCATGGCCCTCGAACTGCTCCATCCCGAAGTGAACGACCGGACGGTAATGCGTCAGGATTCCCTGGTGACAGTAAGGGTGGTCTCCGTGGAAGCCCTGGGGAGGTTCTACAGCTCCACCGGCAGCCTCATCGAGAATCTCCGCGGCACCGCCACCAGGGAAGGACGCCTCCCGCTGGAGCCGGACACTCACCGGCTGGCGATGCAGGCTGCGGAAGGGCTGGCCGAAAGGTCGCTGCTGGAGGTGTTCCCCATGGAAGTAACCTTCGAAGCCGGAGACCGGGAGGTCTTTACCATACCGATGGGCACCGCGAACGGTATCGACAGGGGTACGGTGATGGCCGTAGTGGCCGTATCCTCAGGCATTCCCGATGATCCCTCGGAGTACCGGTGGCTCAGGAGCAGGGGACTGCTCCAGGTCATGGATACCGGAAGGACCAGCTCCACGGCCAGGCTTCTGTCCGGCCGGCTGGTGGAGGGTGGTACCGTAACCGCGGTGGAGCAGTCCGCCCCGGCGGTCATTTTTCTGGAATACAGCGGAGCCATGCAGTCCGTTGAGAGGGGAACCGGACTGGGTCCCGACGAAGACCTGTGGGCAAACAGACTGAGGCTGGGCGTGGAAACGGCGAAATGGGGATTTTCCTTCGGCGGAGGGATAGTCGCCGGAGGACTGGAGCATTCCTCGCTGGTGGGAGTGGATCTCATGGCCGGCGCCAGGCTGCCGCTTCGAAGCCCGTCCCTGGGCCTCAGGATCACGGGGGGCGGGGAGATGGCCTTTCACATGCAGGATGTGAGGTCGCTGGAAATCGTCTCCAACGCCACCGCTATTTCGGTGGCTGCGCTGGCTGATGTTACACTGGAGTATCTTTTTTCCGATCATCTGGGACTTCAGCTGGGCGTTACCGGTCTGTACGGGTCTTCCGCTCAGTCATGGACCGTTCAGGAATACACCGGGAACGTAAGGGACGCCGAACCGGACGAGATATACTACACCAGCCTGGAACAGGGACCTGTCAGCGCCCATGTCGGCGTGATGTATTTC
>JAWOBF010000149.1:0-14121 GCA_046498225.1 Candidatus Aegiribacteria sp. | reverse complement strand
TACTGCCTATCCTCAAAGATGGCATACTATTATCTGACATTAACTGACCTCCATAGGACCATTGGTAATTTAACTGAGACGACATTATAAGGGTCAATGTTGACATTGTCAACATTTCATCGTAATTTACTCCGAAGGAGAAAAACATGACCAAGAGGACATATCATCACGAAGACCTGAGGAGCATGCTGGTCAAAGCCGCGTCCCTTCTTCTGGAGGAGGAGGGAATGGAAAACCTCACCATGCGGAATCTGAGCAGGAAGGTAGGCGTCTCCCGGTCGGCTCCCTACAGGCATTTCCAGGACAAGACAGCCCTGCTTGGAGCGGTGGCGGCAGAAGGGTTCAACAGGCTCGGGGACACCCTGGTCTGCCTGCCGGAGGAAGAGGTCTCACCTATCCAGCGTTTTCGCCTCTGCTCATGCGCCTACGTCCGCTTCGCCGTGAACAGTCCCAGGCTGTATACACTCATGTTCGGCTTCGAACTGGCCGGCGGGGCCCCGGTCCCCGAACTCACCGATTCCGCGGAGAGAGCATTCTCCCGAATAGTGGAATGCATTATCAGCTGTCAGAACGAGAACGCCTTCAAAAGATCGAACCCGCTGGGAATGGCGAACGTAGCCTGGTCTTCACTCCACGGCCTCTCCATGCTCCTGATAGGCGGAGCGGTCAGGATGGCCGGTGACGGCGGCAGGCTCCACAACCTGTCGAACAGCTCGGAGAAGGATCGAGCCGGGGATTTGCCGGAGATATGCCACAGCCTGGTGGAGACCCTGGTAAGAGGCTTCACCTGCCGTGAGCCGGCCTGAACCTTCTGAAACCATTCACATTGAACCCAGCCTTGTCAATATTCCGATGATGAACAGGAACGGGTTTTCGGAACCGGTGTCCAACGCGCCCGCGCCCACTGCCACTGATCCTTCGGTCAGACTGCTGGAGAAAGCCAACGCTCCCATGCTCCCCGGACCGGGCAGGCCGGGCTCCCTTTCCAGTCCGAGGTTCTCCGCAAGTCGGCCGATGTCCAGGTACATGACGAACGGGCCCTGATCATTCATGTCCAGTCCGGAACCTTCCAGCATGGCTGAAAATTCATCCCCATCCTCCACCTGCTGCAGCGTCCACCCGCCCGCCGCCACGAGACTGCCGCCAACGATCCCGATCTGTATGCCGTCCACACCGGGAATGGACTCGCCCTGGATTTCCAGGGCCTGCGAGCCGCTGAAGGAGAATGTTCGAACGCCATCACCGGCGCCCGCCATCCCCGCAAGAGCGGTGAGCTGGGTCATGAACTCCCCCGCGGCGTCCAGGTCCTTCAGACCAAGGGAAATCGCCCCGGAATAACCGCCGCCTTCGGCCGTCATCGCGAACCATACGTCGCCGGAGAACATGGCCAGCAGTTCGTCCGCGGAACTGAAACCCAGTACGCCAAGCGCCATAAGGGCATCGGAAGGAACCTGACCTTCGAGCATTCCGCCCAGTACGTTCGGGTCCAGAGTTATCCTGAAGGCGCCGAGGGCGTCATGTGGGAAGGTGGCATCCCCTGACGGTCCGTCGCCCGTCAACTCCGCCATTTCCTCGAATTCACTCCGTTCTATGCCCGCTGCCCATCTGAACATAAGCGTGCCGTTCCTGGCGGAGATCGATGCCAGAAGAGCATTCATTCCCCTGGTATCGGGAAGCTGCGAGCCGTCCACCCATACCTCCACCGCCGGAGCGTCGAAACCGCCAATTCGGGACCTGAGGTCAGAGAACCTCCCGTTCTCTCTCAGCGGCGAGCCGGCTGCTTCCCTGAACGCTTGCATCTCATTGCTCCGCCGGGCCATGGCCACGGTTACGTAGTTCCCGTCCTGCTCACACACGACCTCCAGGCCTCCCTGCGTACGGGCGGCCTGAAATATCCCGTCCACCTTGTCCCGGTCGTTCGAGGGCAGATAGAGAACCACGATGTCGGGGTCCCCTCCGGTTGTGCCCAGGAGTATACCCAGTTCCTCTCCCTCCCTCAGCGACAGGTTCGACGACCAGCCTTCCCAGTCCAGCGGGGAGAAGCCGAGGGCCGCCTGCGCCTCCCGGAGGTCCATGTCCGCCCCGTAGGAATCGGCCAGCATGTCAAGCAGCTCCGTCATCCCTGTCTCGGAGGGATCGAAGGTGATGCAGGCGGCGTATCCCGATGGCATCCGGTCGAGCAGGAGTTCGGTGGTCCCCCGCTCTCCACATCCCGCAAGTGTCGCCGTGAACAGCGCGGCTGCAGCTAGGCAGCGAGTCACAGTTCTCAATTGAGTTCCCCTTTCATTACCGCAGGCCGGAACCCGCCCGGGGTCAGTTACGGTCCGTCTTTCTTCCATACTCCCCATACGACCCGCCATGACATGAGGGGCGCCTCCCCGGTGAATCGGGGCGCGTGCATCTCGAGAAAATCCTTGTCCGGTCTCTGAAGTTTCCCGATGACATCCCCGCCATGCAGCTTCAGAAAACCCGTCTTCCGGAAGAACAGGTCCAGCTTTCCTCCGTGGGAGGTGACAAGTCCGTCCTTCTCCAGGCTCTCCCGCAATACTCCGGCAAGGCCGGTGTCAGGCTCCTCCCTCACGGCCAGGTAGTCGTACTCGGCGAAAACCGCGAACAGGCCGCCCGGGGAGATGCGTTCCCTTACCTTCGCCAGCCAGCTTCCAGGGTCCCCCACGCTGGAGAAGAAGAAACCCGTCACGTACAGATCCGCGGGAAGCGGGTCGGCCACCGCGTCGCCCTCGATGAATCCCACGCTGCGGGGAATCATGTTCCCGTCGATGTCCATTCCGGTGTAATCAGCCTCCGTGAGGGACTGCAGTTCGCTTCCAAGCAGCCCGGTCCCGCAGCCGGGTTCGAAGATACTCTCAATACTGTCAAGCGGGAGCAGGGAGAGAATATGTTCCCGCAGAGGAGTCAGCTCCCGGAACTGCCTTCGGTATATTCCTCGAAGCGCTTCCTCCCTACACGGAGTCGCGGCAGGGTCCCGCATGGTTCCTCTCCAGGGGGCATCCGCCTCCGCAGAGGCTGAAGTGGACGCATTCCGAACATTCCTCGTCCGCCCATTCCCTGTTCCTCGCGGACAGCAGGAGGCTGCTGTTCCAGATGGAATCCCAGGGGTCGGCAAGTATGTTCCCGGCGGATTCGTACCAGCTCTGGCAGGGCAGAACCTCTCCGTCCGGCTCCACGCAGAGATTGTACTCTCCCGCGGTGCACCTCTTTTCTCCCAGGTCGAACTCCATCGGGTTGAAGCCGCAGTACCTGGTGGGCGAGTACCATATTAGACGCATGCCCAGCTCATCCAGTTCCTCGTTCATGGCCAGTATTACCGATCCCAGCTTCTGAAGGGATACCGCGTGGTCTCCCTCCAGGGCCCTGCCGCTGGGAATGACGGCGTTGGCCGCAACGGTCTTCAGCCCCATCCCCCCGGCGAAACGGATGGTGTCCGTCATACCGTCCGCGTTCCTTCCGGTGATCGTTGTGTTGGTGATGGTGTGGATACCCGACCCGATGGAGTTCCCGATGGCGGCGACGGTGCTGTCGAAGCTGTCAGCTCCGGTCATTCCGTTATGGATATCCCTGTCCGCCGATTCGAGTGTTATCTGAACGTGATCCAGCCCCGCCTTCACAAGCCCTTCCAGGTACTTCCCGTCCGCCAGCCGCACGCCGTTGGTCAGCAGACCGGTGACCATTCCCAGGGTTTCCGCGTGAGCGATCAATTCGGGCAGGTCCTCCCGGAGCGTGGCTTCTCCCCCGGTGAATATCACGTGGGGGACGCCCAGGCCCCAGATCCTGTCCAGGACCTCTTTCCAGCTGGTGGTGGAAAGCTCCGGTTTGTCCGTCGCACGATTGTAGCAGTGGCCGCATTTCAGGTTGCACCTGTAGGTCAGGGCCAGGTCCATCCTGTATGGCGCACTGACCCGGGCCTGGAAGGGCTCTGTTATCTCCATGTTGAAAAAAGATATCGGTTCTCCGGCCCCTGTTTCCAGGATTCCGTCCAGCACCTTCCTGAACTCCTGCAGGTCCCCGGCAACCCGCTTCCTCCTGACCAGGTAGCGGCTCCTGAGGCTGGAGAGGATATCCCTGTCGGAAAGACCGGACAGGATCAGCCAGCTCATGTCCACCGCCACCGGATTGAGGTGTATGACCCTGGACGCGTCCACGGTGAGAAGGCCGCTTCCCGATTCCTCGACCCGGAGATGAAGCCTGTGCCTCTCCTGCGGGAAATGATGGATACCCCGGGGCGCGATACGCTTTCCGGCTTCCTTCAGGTTTCGGAACATGCTACCTCCCCCCGCCGGCGCAGGCGCAGGCACACCCGGCGCAGGCGCATGCGCAGCTGCCGCCGGAACTGCTCCTGCTGGATACCGGAACCGGATTTGTCTTCGCCGTCACTATCCTGGAGAGGGAGGAAATCCTGCTCACGGTCCTGCCGGCGGCGTTCTCCAGAACGCCCGCCAGCTGAGAGCAGGCTTCTCTCAGGCCGATACCGCCCGCCGACGCTGACTTGCCCCCACTTCCCATGAATCCCCGCATGTATATCGGCAGCAGTGCGCTGCGTCCCTCCGGCAGACTGCCGACCCTTTCACTGAAATTCTCATCGGCCAGCATCCAGTGAAAGCGGTCTCCAAGAATCTCCCCCGCCTTCCCGGCGGAGTTGTCGGCCGACGCCATCCTCCAGGCGCTCTCGATTATGCTCCTGTAGTACTCCCGGGTCTCCTTCAGGGAGTAGTTCTCCATCTTCTTCTCCAGCTCCTCTATCATTCCGAGGAAGATCCTTTTCATATCTTCCCTGGATATGGGCTTGCCCCTGCCTTCCGGGGGTATCAGTTCCATCAGCTCCTTCTCGTAGCTTCTGAGCCCTTCGACCGAGCCCGCTCTCTTCAACCTGTTCCCGTCCAGCTGGAGCTCGCCTTTCTTCAGAAGGCCGAAGACGATGAGCGTGAGGACACGGTCAAGCTTCGTTTCGAGGAGGAGCGCGGCCATGGGAGCCGTGAGCCCCCTCCTGACTCCCGAGCCCTCCAGCCCCAGCTTGGGCGGAAGGTACTCCTCCATGCGCTTTCTGGATTTTATGACCGCTTTGACTATGACGAAAATCATCACGCCGAAGACCAGAAAGAAGGTTCCAATGATCAAAAGGAGAGTAAGAGCCTCCCCGCTTATGACCGGCTCCCTGGGCCTTTCGGCCAGGGGACCTTCCACCAGGCCGGCCGGAAAGGAGACACCGACCCGGTAGGGGGAGTCCATCCTTCTCTTTTCCCGCCACTGGTAGGCGAAACGGCCGTCCGCGTCCGTGTGTGAGGAGGTGAAGGGAATGTCATGGTAACGAACATTCCGGGGGTCGGCTCCGGGAGGGAAAACAACGGTCAGCGTGAAATCGCTCTCACCCGACAGGAGCCCACCCTCGAACCATGTGGGGGAGAACTCCATCGAGGCGTAGTCGTCTTCCCCGGTGTCGAGGAAGACCATGTCCCGGTTGATGCCCGTCAGGCGGAACCGTCCGCTGTCACCACCCATGATGGAATGTTCCCGCAGATGGACCTCCACACCGTTGTCAATATAGGTCGAATGGTAGATTCCCTTCAGGGAGTGCCCGTCAATAGACGCCTGTATGTCCAGAAGCTGAAAGTCCTCCGATGGGAAACCAATGTCTATTATGTCCACCGGGCTGTAGCCCTCCGAACATTCGAAGAGAATGTCGTAGCTGATGTTCAGGCTTCTGTCCCGGTTCACCTCTACGCTGCAGATGAATTCCGGTACGGAGAAGCTGTAGTTCTGCCCAGGAGAGGCCCAGGCGGCGCACAGCAGCAGAAGAAAAACCCTTACCATTTCGGCGCTTCCTCCATCTGGTAGTCACTGTGACAGTAGGGGCAGGACACGAAAACAGTCCCCTCCCTCAGCGAAGTGCTCTCAGGGGAGAGGGACGCTCCGCACTGTCTGCATTTCAAATTTTCCAGGCTCATGTCCCCGGTGAGCTCCAGCTCATGTCTGACGATTACGTTCCTCGTCCGCGGGTTCCTCAGCCCCAGCACGACCAGCAGCCCCCCGGTGACCAGTATCACTCCGCCGGTGGCCGGTCTTCCCCCGATGAGGAACACAAGACCCAGGAACACCGTAACTGCGCCCAGCACCGAAAGAACTGTCTTGAACGCTTTCATGGGAACCCCCGTCCGCTTTCGGTCTTAAATAATACTCTGCGGGACAGGGAACAAGCATAATGGATACGGGACCCTGCCAGCCGGGCGGAAGCCGCTTCTTGATGAAGGTGATAATATCCTCTATGCTCCTGAGGTAGTCTGACCGGCACCATACAAGGAGAGGTTCAATGATCCCTGCCGCGGGCATGCAGCGGAAAGCCATGGAACAGCCCCTCGGATCCGATGCGAGAGCCGGTTGGGCGGGGTCGCTCGGGCTCGGCCTGATCCTTCTGCTTACCGTGGTCTGCTTCGTCCGGGTCACCGGTTTTGAGTTCGTTACCTGGGACGATCCCCAGCAGGTAACGGAGAACCCCCTTGTGCTTTCCACCCCGGGGCCGCAGAACACCCTGGAGATATTCGGGACCACCGTCACCTCCCACTACCAGCCGCTGGTAACCCTGCTTATGAACATCACCAGCTGGCTCTCGGGAACCGACCCCGGGGCTTTCCATGCTGTCAGCCTGCTGCTGCACCTTGTCAACATCGCCCTGATCTACCTGCTTACACGCCGCCTCTTCCACAGCCGTGTCCTATCCCTGTTCGTGGCGGCCTTCTTCGCCATCCACCCCATGAGGGTGGAATCGGTGGCCTGGGTAACCGAACAGAAAGGCCTTCTAAGCACACTTTTCCTCCTGTCCTCCTTTCTGGCCTACATAGGTCCGGAAGATTCCCGTAACACTTTTCAGCAACGCGGCTACTTTCTTTCCCTGGGCTTGTTCACCCTTGCCATGTTATGCAAGGCCTCGGCTGCCGTGCTGCCGCTCCTGCTCCTGGCCAGCGAGATGACGCTGAGGGGCCGCAGACTCGACTCCGGGCTGCTCCTGAGGCTTCTGCCGTTCGCTCTGGCGGGCGCCGCCCTTCTCGTTCCCACCGTCCTGGCACACGGAGCTGTAACAGGCTACGAACCCCTGGCAGGCCTCTCCCTGACGGAACGTACGGTTCTCGTATTCCGGAACCTGGCTTTCTACCCTGTGGCGACCTTCTGGCCGGCTGGTCTATCCGCCGTGTACCTCACCCCGCAGGACCTGCTCTCGCCGGGCTCCATCGCGGTGGCAGCCGCCCCTGTCCTGGCGGCGGTCCTTTTCCTTCTCTCAGGAAGGCTGAGGCGCGACCGAAAGCTCCAGTTCGGAATTCTGTTCTACGTAATAACCGTGGCCCCCGTGCTGCAGCTGGTCCCCTTCGGCCGGGCGCCCATGGCCAACAGGTTCTCCTACCTGCCTTCGGTGGGCCTGCTCCTGTGCGTATACTTCCTGGCCGGAAAAGTCTGGCGGGCCTTCAGAAGCGCGAGGTTCCCCCTCATAATCCTGGCGGCGGGCTGTTTTGCCTCCTCCTGCTTTCTCACCGTGCGGCGCCTCAGCGTCTGGGAAGATTCCACTACGCTGTGGATGGATGTGCTGAGGAGATATCCGGATGCTTCCTTCGCCTACTACAACCTTGGCCAGCACTACCTTTCGCAGGGAGAGCCCGGAAAGGCCATGGAATACTACAACCTGGCGATAGGGCTGGAACCGGATGTGCCGGCTTACTACATAAACAGGGGCAACCTCTTTCGAATCGCGGGAGAACCTGCCATGGCCGCGGAGGATTATCGGAAGGCCCTCAGTCTCGAACCGAATGATCCCGTTGCATATTTCAACCTCGGGAACACCCTGATGCAGACCGGCGACCTGCAGAGGGCTGCCGAAGCCTACCGGAACGCGCTGGCCCTGGAACCGTCCTTCGCGGTGGCATGGCAGAATCTGGGAAGCAGCCTTGCAGGCATGGGGGAATTCGAGGAGGCCCTGGACTGTTTCCAGCGTGCTCTTCAGCTGGACCCTTCCCTGGAACCGGCACGCAGGAACATCGAGAGACTGTCAGGGGAGACGGGCTCAGTTCAGCCTTAGCGCCTGGCCGCTGGTCAGGTCCGAATAAGTATGCCGACTCATGAACCTCTACCGCATCCGATTCATTCAGCAGCGCCCCGATAAGTCCGAACGGTGATCCCTGATTGGCGGAAGATCCGGATTGCTTTCTCCCTTCCGAGGATTTCCTGGCCAGTTTCTAAACCGGCCTCTTGTCAATACTTGCGGCGCTTACTAAATTAGTTCCGGAGGTACGAATGATTACCCTGATACTGATCACGGTCATCGTCTCCGCTCTTGGCGACCAGATACAGCCCCTCCGGTCCGGAGCAGAGGGAGAAGAGGTCGATCTCTTCATCAGGGCGCAAGGATATCTGGGTTCGAGGGATTTTGCTCAGTACGATGACGGTACTCCCTTCTGGATCAGCTGTGCCGGCGACTACAAGGCGGTCTGGTTTCATATGCAGGATTTCGGCCTCAGCTCCCTTGACCTGGCTTACAGCGAGTTCTGGTTCTACCACTCTAGCTCCAAGCCCTGGGACACCGACCATCTCTATACGGAAGTATGGATCGGACTGGAGGGAGCACCCCAGATTGAGATGCTTGACCGTACCAGGGCAACCGCGCTGCATTTCAGTGCTGTGATCATCGACTATGATCCACCCATTATCTGTCCTGATCACTTCTGGGTTCTGGCCAATACTAACCTTTCAGGGAACGGCACCCCCACTCTCATCTTGGACGAGAGCGGGAACTTCACGGGAGAGCCGAGAAGCTTCTTCAGCTACGATCTGGAGAACTGGGAGCCCTTCACATCCGGCAGTGTGAGAATAGAGTCGACCACCTGGGGATTGCTCAAGGGCCTCTTTCGCTGATCAGCACCTCCGCTCGAGCATCTCCGGGTGCCGGCCCAGGTATTCAAGGTACATCTCCGGATTATTCGAGATCAAATGATAACTGAAACAATCACACAAAGTACAGCTGAGGAAGTGGGATTCCCTTCCACTATCGCAGTTGGAGCCCATTTCAAGAAGCAGTTTACACACGCATCATGAATACTCTTGAAATTGTGCTTTCATCAAGGACAAGAACCGGAAGATTCACGATGTTCTCTGGAGTGGTTCATGATGAGATGCACAACAGAGAGATCGCCGAACAGTTCGGGTCTGTCAGAGTCTGCTAGTCAGCCAGCAGAAGACACACCCTGCCTGAAGAAGGCCACTCGATATTGTCATTTCATTGGTTTCAAGGACATTGACCCGGGGATGCCCTCCATGTTATAGACTGATTGGGGTTTGGCAGAGAAAGAGGGGTGACCGTGAACTTTCAGGGGCTCATGCAGATAGCTGTACGAGGGTACCTGCCGCTGCTGGCGTTACCTGCACTCTGCCTCTCTTCGGAGATCGGTCCTCTTGCTGATGGAGCTGATGAAAGGGACTATCTCATAAGCGTCGAGTACATGTATTGGATGTATACCTATGAGCTTCATTACGATGATGAAGAGCCTTGCTGGGCCACTGACACAGGGAACTTCAAGGGCGTGATGTTCAGTACAGAGGACTTCCTTATCTCTCCCCCCTTTGAAGTAGAGTTAACTTGTGCTGAATTCTGGTTCTATCATCACCCACTGTATCCATGGGATACGGATGAATTCGCGGCCGAATTATGGCATGGATGTGAAAATGCACCCCTGGAACAGATCGATGAACAGGAGGCATTGGCACTTCATTACAGTCCAACAATTATAGACTATGAGCCACATATTATTGCAAACGACTGCTTCTGGGTCATCGCGGATACGGAGCAGTCAGCAGGTGGGGGGCCATGGCTGCTGACGGATGGTTCTGGTAACTTCACCGGAGTTCCACATAGCTTCTACAGCGACGATATAATAGTCTGGTATCCGGTTACCGGATCAAGTCTCGTTCTGGATAACGAAACATGGGGTAGCATAAAAGGTCTGTACAGATAGAGGCTCGCGGCAGTACGTTACTTCTGGCTGCTTAGCAAAGGTCAATTCAGTGAAAGAATTGAACATCCCAGGCAATCAATTATTCCCGCTATCTGTTTGAAGATGTCCCTGAGTTGGCTGATCCCGAATCAATGAATGGACTCTGCATTGACTTATAATATTTAATTATACATTATCATCATTAGGTATAATAAGAGTGCAGGTGTGGTACGGAGGTATAATAAGTGCACCTCTCTGATTTCATCGAGCATCCTGGTGGTAGAATAGTCAAGACGCCACAGGATTACCGGGCTTATGTGCCTGCACCTCTTGAGCCAGAGATCGAATTGAATATGGCGTTGATCAGCAGGTTATCGGATGCTGACAGGGCAGTCAGTGAACTGGCTGGAGTTGCAAGGACACTGCCCAATCCCCATTTGCTCATCGGTCCATTCATGAAACAGGAAGCAGTGATCTCCAGCAAGATTGAAGGAACACAAGCATCCTTCTCAGATTTGCTCTACTTCGAGGCAGCGAGAATAAGAGAAGAGCAGGTTCCAGATGTTCGTGAAGTTGCAAACTATGTCAAGGCAATGGAATATGGACTTGCAAGACTCAGCGATCTTCCCATGTCATTGCGGTTGATCAAAGGACTCCATTCCATACTGATGAATGAAGTCAGAGCCTACAAGAGTACACCAGGTGAGTTCAGACGATCCCAGAACTGGATTGGTCCCCCCGGATGCTCACTCTCAGGCGCCAGTTATGTTCCTCCGCCTGCTAGCGAGATGGAGGATGCCCTTTCAGACCTTGAGTACTATTTCCATACTGAAACGGATACGCCTCCACTGATCAGACTTGCCATGATCCACTATCAATTCGAGTCCATACACCCGTTTTTGGACGGGAATGGCCGAATCGGACGACTCCTGACAGCGTTACAACTTGTAGCGTATGAGCTGCTTCCCCAGCCATTGCTCTACCTTAGTGCCTTCTTCGAAAGAAACAGGAACAGGTATTACGACCTGCTTCTTGATGTAAGCAGGAAAGGGGCCTGGGAGGACTGGATAATGTTCTTCCTGCGAGCAGTAGAGGTTCAATCAAAAGATGCTGTCGCCAGATCTGACAGACTGCTTGAGCTATGGCATGAGTATCGTGACAGGCTTCAGGAGGCAAGAGCTTCGGCACTTCTGCTTCAAATGGTTGATTACCTCTTTGAATATCCAGCAATAACGAATCCCATGGCGACAGAGAAACTTGGAGTAACACCACGGTCAACACAACTGAACATTGAGAAACTTATTGCGTCCGGGATATTGGAAGAGACTACGGGCCAAAAAAGAAACAGGGTGTATGTCGCCAGGGAGATCATCGACATTATAGATCAAGAGGATGATGTCGATGATGAATGAGATAACAGCATTTGAATCGAAGTTCATAATGCAGTGTCGGAGGGGGTGGGATTCACCTCGACTCGCTCGTTCAGTGTAAACTCACAATCTAACCGTAGGTCAGGCTTCAACCTTCGGTTGAATGTCCGAATCACCGGCTTCACTACGAAAGAAAAACCCCCGAAGACAGGGGTTTCACTTTCGTAGCGGGGCGTTTGAAGCATTATCGAATTATTACCGTACTATCATCAAATATTAAATATCATGCAAATTCAAAGAACATAAGCATTTGACTCGCTGATAACGAAGTGGTGTATACATTGTATATACGGAGGTGTTATGAAGACAACAGTCAGAAAATGGGAAACAGCCTGGTTGTTCGAATACCGAAAGCTATTTCGGAAGAACTGAGTATTGATGAAAAAAGCAGAGCTGGAAATGGTGGCCAGGGATGGAATGCTTATACTCGAACCCAAGCACAGATACAGGCTCAAGGATATGCTCAGTGAGATTACGGATGAGAATCTCCATGGGGAGATCGATACTGGAACCGGAACAGATGTTGAGGAATGGTAGTATCAAAAGAAGCACCTGAAAGAGGTGATCTCATCTGGCTTTCCTTCGACCCGCAGAAAGGATATGAACAGAAAGGGCGAAGTCCGGCACTTGTTCTATCTCCAAGAGAATACAACGAAAAGGTTGGATTAGCGTTGATGTGTCCTATAACCAGCAAGAAAAAGGGCTACCCATTTGAAGTCGATTTGTCTGAGGATTGTTCCATGAAAGGCGTGATTCTTTCAGATCAGGTAAAGAGCCTGGACTGGAGGGCACGAGAAGCTGAAATTGCGGGAACCGCTCCCCAAAACGTAATCTCAGAAGCTCTACAGAAGCTCTACACACTGAGTTAGCCTGGAACAGATAACTTCAGGATACTCCTGTTTCATGCCGAATGGGGTGAAATTAGTTTCAGGAAAGAGAAAATTGCCCCTAAATAGTAACATAATTTGTAATAATAAGGGTTGTATTTGTTACAAGATCTGTGTTATGTATACACAGGAGGTGCAGAGTGTTTGGTAGACATATTGTTGATTACATGAAGAGATGGTATAGGAGTGATAACAGAAAGCCTCTTCTGATAAGAGGGGTCAGGCAGTGCGGAAAGACGTCTGCTGTTCGTCTGTTCGCTGATGAAGTCCCGGGATACATCGAGGTCAATCTTGAGGCTCCAGGAGAGAAGGACGTATTCCAGCGGAATCTTACAGCAAAAGAACTGCTGAGTGCCATAAGACTTTCGAAAGGAGTCACAGCCCCTGTCGGTCGATCGATTCTGTTCATAGATGAAATTCAGGCATGTCCCGAAGCAATTAAATATCTACGCTATCTGTTTGAAGATGTACCTGAGTTGGCTGTTATCGCATCCGGGTCACTGCTTGAACTGTACCTGGCAAACGAAAGTATACAGTTCCCGGTTGGCAGGGTGGAACATGCTTTCATGTATCCGGTCACCTTCAGGGAATTCCTCAGAGCTTATGCCCGTGAAGATATGATTGATGAATTGAATAAGGTACCTGTACCATCCTATGCTGTGCCTGTTCTTTACAAAGCATACGTGGATTATTCGATCCTGGGAGGAATGCCGGAAGTATTGAATGCTAAACTGGAAGGGGCTGAACTTGAAGAACTGAGTACGGTCTATTCGTCACTGATGATCTCATTCCTTGATGATATACCTAAGTATGCATCAAATAGGACAATGGCTGAGGTCATCAGACACTGTCTGGAGGCGGCGCCATCGGAGACCGGCAATAGGATCACCTATGCTGGTTTTGGCGGGTCTTCATACAGGTCCAGGGAAGCCGGAGAAGCGATCAGGACGCTTGAGAAAGCCATGCTCATTCATCTGGTTCACGCCTCAGGAAGCATGAACCCGCCAATCAGGGAGAACCGGCGCAAATCCCCGAAACTGCTGTATGTTGATTCCGGTCTGCTCATGCATTTGCTTGGAGCACAATGGGAAACTATCGGAATAAAGGACCTCAATTCAGCCTTCAGAGGTATACTTGCAGAACAGTGTATCGGACAGGCAATAGCAGCAAATCATCGAAACAGATTTCCGGCATTGAGATTCTGGGCAAGGGGGAAGCGGGGTTCCAGCGCTGAAGTGGACTTTCTTGTACAGCATGGCGAGAGATTGATCCCTTTGGAAGTAAAATCAGGCGCCACTGGCAGACTGAGGTCTCTTCACAGGTTTATGGAAGACTCGAAACACGATATTGCTGTCAGGTTCTATAGCGGGGAAGTAAGGGTCGATTCTCTAAGGACACGATCCGGAAGGGAATTCGCTCTTCTAAACCTGCCGCACTTTGCGGTTGGTGATCTCAACCAATATCTTGACTGGCTAATCGAAGAGCGTTTCTGAACACCGAGATTGCTTCTCAGCATTCATTATTGATATGCGTTAACATACCACGCATATGCGTAGTATATACACGCATTATGAACATACTTGAATCGATGCTTTTATCCAGAACCAGGGCACGAATATTTGCGATTCTCTTTGGAGTGACTCAAGTTGAGCTGCACAATAGAGAGATCGCCAGACGTACTCCCACGGCAACCATCATTACAGAACGATTATGTCCATTCTCCAGATACTTGGTCCTCAGTGGGAAGACAATGCAGAATACCTCAATGCGTGCCGTATGAAGAGAAACACTCTGGAATCTGACTACGCAGGTTGCGTG
>JAWOBF010000130.1:0-8762 GCA_046498225.1 Candidatus Aegiribacteria sp. | reverse complement strand
GAGTTTTACAGTTCCCTCAGCCAGCTGCAGGGAACAAGTGCGGATATGCCGCAGGGACAGCATCCGGACACCGGTATTGAATATGTCAATTCGGGAGTGAACAGCGTGGAGATAAAACTTGTTGACCAGACCTCGGATCCGCAGAAGGCCTGGACCGCCTCCGGCTGGTCAACTACGACATTCCAGTATGTGGAAGTTACAGGCGGTACCACGGAGTGGTATTATACGACAGAAATTAACTGGGATTCGGGCCCGAATAATGGGCAACACTGAACTGGCGCAGATGTACGCCGACCGGCCGGACACCGCCGGGGAGAAGCTGGCTGCGGCCATGGGAGGGGTGGAGGAACTGAGAGATTTCGTCCAGAGGCTGGCGCGGATGTCCATGCTCCTGGACGATGATTCCGCCTGGACCGCGGAGAGGCTGGACGGACTGGAGCTGACGGGAAGGATGTTCAGCGGAAGGGCGGTGGACTTCGCCTTCGACAGGGGGGAGGATACTCCGGAACGGATTTCTCTGCACGCGGGACGGCTGGACCTGGCGATCATCCTTGCCGCTGCCTCCGCCGCGATGATGGTCAACGGATGCGGCAGGATAGCCATGCGCACATCGGGCGACGGAGGATACCTCCGCTTCTCGATTGACTGGGAATCGAAGCCCGACCACGCCGGCCTCCTGACCCGAACCAGCGCGTCCTCTCTGGAACTCATGTCCACCGCGGCGGCCTGGTGCGCTTTCTGCGGCTTCCGCCTGGTGATCCAACGATGGAACAGCCGGGAGGGGAAGGTTATCCTTCTTGCCGGTGCACAGCAGGAAAGGAAAGGTCCGCATGAATGACGGGACCCCTGAAGAGAAGGTTTCAAGCAAGGAATCGACCGATGCGGTACTGGAACTGTTCCAGTCCGAGCCTTCCTCCAGACTAACCTTCCAGCAGATGGGAAAAAGGCTGGAAGGAAGTCATCCCGACCTTTCCGGAGCGGTGGACGAGCTGGTGCGCACGGGCCAGCTGTGGCCCGCGGGGGGTCGAAGGTACGCCCTTCCCGAGGAACTTGGAATAGTCAGGGGAAGGATAGTGATGCGCGGTGACGGCAGCGGATTCGTGAAGGCTGCCGGCCAGAGGGTGGAAATAGACCGAAGGAACACCCGCGGCGCCCTGGACGGTGATACGGTGATGGTGAGAAAGCTCAGGGAACTGGATGACGAGAATACTTTCGCCGGCAAGGTCGAGACGGTGGTCTCCCGGAAGAGGGAGGGGCTCAGCGGAGTTGCCAGGAAGAGGGGTGGCAAATGGGTGATAGACCCGGTGGACCCGGTGCTGCCGAGGAGCATCCCCCTTCGTACCGGCCCCCGGCCGGGGCTGTCCCAGGGCAGACTGGTCTTCGCCACCCTCGACCATGAGGGCCCCGGGCTGACGGCGGTGCTGAAGGAGAGCATAGGGGACCCGTCCTCCCCGGAGGCTCTCATAGATTCCGTGGCCCTGGACCACGGGCTTCCCGAGGAGTTCGGGGAGGATATATCGACAGCTGCGCAGGAAGAGGCCCTGAAGCCCTGGGAGGAGGAGGGCAGGGAGGACTTCCGGGACCTGTTCACCGTCACGGTGGACCCGGTAGACGCAAGGGATTTCGACGACGCCATCTCACTGGGGACGGAGGATGGGAAGAGGGTGCTGTACGTTCACATAGCCGACGTGGCCAGCTACGTGCCCCACGGAAGCCTGCTGGACGGCGAGGCGCAGCGAAGGGGAACCAGCGTGTACCTTCCGGACAGGGTGATACCCATGCTTCCCCAGGTGCTTTCCAACGGGGCCTGCAGTCTCCGGCCGGAGGAGGACAGACCGGCCCGGACGGTGGTGCTGAGTTTCGACGACTCGGGGGAAAGGCTGGATTTCACCATCGTTCCCTCCATTATCCGGTCCGACAGGAGGATGACCTACGAGGAGGCCCTGGAGTACCTGGAGGGAAGGGGTTCGGATACCGACCTGGAAGAGCTTTTCAAAGGGCTGGGACGCCTTTCACGGGACCTGGACGGCCAGAGGGAGCGTCGGGGAGCGCTGGACCTGGATACCACCGAGTACAGGGTGATGTTCGGGAGTGACGGATGGCCGGAGGAGTTCCGGCCCGTCCCTTCCGACAAATCCCACAGGATGATTGAGAACTTCATGGTGGAGGCCAACAGGGCGGTGGCCGACCATTGCGTATGGACCGGCCTTCCGGTGCTCTTCCGGGTGCACGAGAAGCCCACCGAGAACGCGATGGAAAAACTCAATCAGAGGCTGGAGGAGTTCGATGTAACCATTCCCGGAGGAAGGCTGCACAGCCCCGGGAACCTGAGGGACCTGCTGGAGGGTATAGACAGCCTCGCCATGAGGGACCTGGTGGCGGAACACGTTCTCAGGTCGCTGCGAAAGGCAGTTTACATGCCCGCCAACCAGGGGCACTTCGGCCTTGCCCTGAGGAGCTACATGCATTTCACCAGCCCCATCAGACGATACCCCGACCTCCTGGTCCACCAGGTGCTGTCAATGCAGGAGCGGGGACAGGTCCCCGCCATAGATGACGGTATAGGAGTTCTGGCGGAGATGGCATGCGCCAGCGAGGACAACGCGGAGAGCGCAGAACGTGACGCCGTGGAGCTGATGGCGCTGCTCTACCTGTCCAGGAGAACCGGAAGCGTATACAAGGGTGTGGTGACCGGTGTGAAGAATTTCGGCGTCTTCGTCAGGCTGGAGGGCGTTCCGGTGGAAGGGCTGGCTCACCGAAAGGAGATAAGGCGGTCGGGTATCCCATTCCATGGACCAGGAGGCATCTTCCATGAGGGTTCCATCGTGAAGGTGGCCGTGCTCTCGGTGGACGTAATGAAGCGCAGGCTCGCACTCATGACGATCAAGGAGTGAATCGTGGGGGTAGAAACGGATTACGGCAGGCTGGCCGAAACCATTCGGGAATGGATAGGGGAGAGGGTGTCCCGGGCCGGTGCCCGCGGTCTGGTGGTGGGACTCAGCGGCGGACTGGACTCGGCGGTATCCGCCGCGCTGGGGGCCGGAGCCGTGGGAGAGGAGAACGTCCTGGGACTGATAATGCCCTGCGGAAGCAGCGGGAAGGATACGCGGGACGGACTGAGGATAGCCGACCATCTGGCGGTGGAGGCCAGGGTCATCGAACTGTCGGAGACCCTGGACGCCTTCCTGCGCGCCGGAGGGCTGGAGGACACCACGGAGCTGAATTCGGCCAACGTAAAGGCCAGACTGAGAATGACCATGCTCTACGCCCATTCGGAAGCCAGGCTTGTCCTGGGGACCAGCAATTATTCGGAGATACGGGTGGGGTACTGGACGAAATGGGGTGACGGAGCCGCCGACCTGCAGCCCCTGGCGCGGCTGTACAAGGACGAGGTGAGACTGCTGGGAGAGACTCTCGGTCTTCCCCGATGGGTGATCGAACGTGTTCCCTCCGCCGGGCTGTGGCCCGGACAGAGCGACGAGAAGGAGATGGGTGTCACTTACGGGCAGATAAGGGAATATTTCCAGGGCGGGGACATCCAGGAAGACGCCGCGAAAAGGATCGAGAGGATGGCGGCGGCAACAGAGCACAAGCGCCGCCCGGTACCGTATTTCGACGCCAGGGAATGGATGGAGGAAAATGGCTGAAAGCAGCAGGAGCGCTCTCATCAGCGCGTGGAACAAGGAAGGCCTGGAGGAGTTCGCCGCCGGCCTTGCCCGGCTGGGATGGACACTGTACGCCTCCGGCGGCACAGCCGGGGTCATAAGCGAGGCGGGAGTTCCGGTCGTCCCCACCGAGGAGATAACCGGAATATCCTCCATACTGGGAGGAAGGGTGAAGACGCTTCATCCGGAGCTGCATGCCGCAATACTGGCGGCCGGGGAGGACCGGGAGAAGAGGAAACTGGAAGGCAAGCCGGTATTCGACCTGGTGGCGGTGGACCTCTATCCCTTCGGCGATACGGCGGGAATGGAACCGGACGACCCCGGACTGGTGGAGCTGATAGACATAGGCGGACCCACCATGGCCAGGGCCGCGGCCAAGAACTGGCGCCACGTCATATCGGCTGCAGGCGCCGGGGTATTCGCCGAAGTCCTTCGGGTCATATCGGAGGAGGGTGACGACCGGGATTTCAGGAGGCTGATGGCCTGCAGGACCTTTGACGCGACATCCCGGTACGACATGGAAGTTACGCTGAGACTGGAAAAGGGCTTTGTCCCCTCTCTTCGCTACGGGGAGAACCCCCATCAGGCGGCGGGGGTGCATTTCCCCTGGCCCAGGAGAGGGTTCGGACAGGCTGAGATACTGGGAGGCAAAGCGATAAGCTACAACAACTACCTTGACGCCGACGCTGCGTGGGAGCTTGCTGCGGCCATGCCGGAGGACCGCCCCGCCGCGGTGCTGATGAAACACGGAAACCCCTGCGGAGCGGGATGCGGGGCCACTGCCGCGGAGGCTTTCCACAACGCCTTCAGGGCCGACCGGACGTCACCCTACGGGGGAATACTGGCGCTGAACTGCGCGGCGGACATGGAGCTGGCGGCGGAGCTGAAGGGGCTTTTCCTGGAGATAGTCATGGCCCCCGCCTTCGAACCGGACGCCCTGGAGAGACTCAGGAAGAGGAAGAACCTCAGAATACTCAGGATGCCTTCATGGTCGGCCGACGGACTCAGGGTAAGGAGCATCTGGGGAGGTCTGCTTTACCAGAAACCCGACGCAGTGGGCGGAATGGAGAAGCTGGAGGTGGTGACGGACCGCCGTCCCTCGCAGGAGGAGCTTCAGGCCATGGACCTCATGTGGCGGATATGCAGGTCGGTGAAGAGCAACGCCATCGTGGTGGGGGACGGCAGCGGCACCCTCGGCGTGGGGGCCGGCCAGATGAGCAGGATCGAGAGCATGGACCTGGCCGTTCGAAGGGCGAAGCGGGAGGGACATTCACTGAACGGCGCAGTCCTGGCCTCCGACGGCTTCTTCCCCTTCAGGGACGGCCCGGACAGGGCGGCCGAAGAGGGCATATCGGCCATAGTCCAGCCGGGCGGGTCGATCCGCGACCCGGAAGTCATCGAGGCCGCGGACCAGCACGGTATCGCCATGGTCTTCACCGGGACCAGACACTTCAGGCATTAGGATGAGGCCTCCGATGAAATTCCTTATTCTGCTGGCGTGTCTCTCCGTCCTGCAGGCATCCGGACTGCGAAGGGCCGATTCACTGACCCTGGCGGGCCGGGGCCGGCTGGCGGAGACGGAGCTTCTCTCCCTGCTGAGGGAGGGCAGCGTCCCCGATGACCTGGTGCTGTTCAGGCTGGTGGGACTCATGCACGGCTCCGGCAGGGAGGACCGCTGCCTTCAGCTGCTGGACAGCCTGGAACTGGCCGGATGCGGGGATCTGCTCGGATGGAGGGTCTCGCTCCTGGACCTCTCTCGAAGGTCGGAGGAGGCCCTGGAACTCGTCCCGGCCCATAACTCCCTGCTGAGGCTGTGGCTTCAGAGGGACAGCGACGATCTAACTCTTCCCGACATTCTTCCCGCTCCCGGCTGCCACGCCGAGAGGGCGGTGCGGGCCATGGTCTGCACGGACGGAAGGATGAGCAAGGGACAGGTGGAGCAGACGGTGAGGGACGCTGTCTTCCTGCCCTTCCTGGCGGAAGAGGTCCTCACCGAGCTGGAAGTGGCCATGAAGAGCGAGGGTCCCTGGTGGGACCTGACGGCGGCGGAGCTTGCCTCGGTACATTCAGGAGACCGCCTGGAGCTGCTTCTGGCGGAACGGGACCTCCATCTGGCCCGGGGGTCCGAGGAGGAATGGGAGGCGAGACTGGAAGCGGGGGGAAAGACCTCCCTCACGGCGGCTCGGGTCCTCCTGAGAATGAACCCGGGCAGATGGGGAAGGTCATGGCGAATAGCCGACATACTGGCCGAGCAAGGAGCGCCGGACAAGGCGGACAGTTTGGCGGCGGCCTCCGGCGGGGAAGTCTTCGCGGCGGGGGTGACCATGGCGACCATGAGACAGAGGGGGCGCTACATGGAACTCCTCCAGCTGTGCGATTCGCTTCCGGAGACCATGCCCGATTCACTGCTGGCCAGGGGCGCCCTGTTCGGGGCCCGGGCCAGAAGAGCGCTTTCAAGACCCCCGGGTGAGTACAGCTCCAGCTACCTGGAGTTCGCCACCCTTTATCCATGGCATCCAAAGGCCTCCGAGGCTGCCTACCTGGCGGCCAGGTACTACGATTCGGAGCGGAACTGGCCCCGGGCGGCGGATGCCTACATGGCCGCGCTGAGGGCGGGAGATTCGGGGGAGGCCTGGGCGCACTGGAGAGGGGGATTCTGCCATTACATGTCCGGAAGGGGAGCGGTTGGAGACTCCATCTGGGCGGAGGGAATAGAAAAGTATCCCTTCTCCGCATGGTGCGACGAGATGCTTTTCTGGAGGGCCAGGTACGCCGGCCGGACGGGGGATACCCATGCGGAGGAAAGGCTGCTGGCTGAAACCGCCCGAAGGCATTCCTGGGAGTTCTACGGGCTTCTGGCGGCTCGAAGGACAGGCAGCCCGGCGGAGAGCATGGGAATGGCGGATATCGACCTGACCTCCGGTCCGGTGACCGCCATGGCCGTGGACATGATGTCCCGGGGTTACGGTTCCATGGCCTCGGACATGCTCCATACAACCGCCGCCGCCGACGCCGGAACCAGGGGGGCGGCCCTGGCTCTGATGGGGGAGCACGGGAAGTCGCTGGAAGTGCTGAGGAGGCTGGACTACAGCCTTCGAAGCGGTAACGCCGGCATCCTCCCTGACAGCCTTCTGAGGTTCTATTTTCCCGCCCCCTTCAGGGAGCTGACACAGACCACGGTATCGGGAATGGGCCTGCCGGTGGAGCTGGTCACGGGACTGATGCGCCAGGAGAGCTACTTCAACAGGTGGGCCAGGTCATGGGTGGGTGCTTCCGGCCTGATACAGCTGATGCCGGGCACCGCGGGGGACGTTGCCAGGTGGTACGGGCTTCCTCCGCTTTCCGGGGAGGAGCTGTTCGACCCGGCCAGTTCCATACTCTACGGTTCTCTCTACCTCGCCAGGCAGTACTCCGCCTTCGAGGGTTCCCCGGTCCTGGCGCTGTCCGCGTACAACGCCGGGCCGGGCAACGCGGCCAGGTGGATGGAGGCGTTTCCCCCTGACGATGATGACCCCGAACTATTCATAGAGCAGATACCAATGACCGAGACCAGGGGCTACGTCAAGCACGTGATGGCCAACTCATGGATCTACGGGGAGCTCTTCCGATGAGGCTTCCTCCGGCCCTGACAGCCTCTGCATTCCTTCTCATCTCCTGCGGCAGCGTGCAGCAGGAACCTCCTTCAGACCTGCCTGAGCTGCCGGAAGCAGCGGAGGCGCCGGCTGGAATATTCGCCAGCGCCGATTCCATCACCCTGCTGGGAATGACGGGACCCGCCGCGGACTCGCTTCTGAAACTTCTGGACCTCCATCCGGAACTGAGGGACGAAATACTCTGGAGGCTGCTGGGCATCTACCATGGAATGGCCATGGAGGACGAATTCGTAAGGCTGGCGGACAGTCTGGAGATGGCGGGCATGAATTCCCTCACGGGGTGGAAGGTCTCCGCCCTGGACCTGGCCGGAAGGCCGGAGGAGGCTCTTTCGCGCCTCTCGGACCGGGATCCATGGCTGTCAGCCTGGCTGGCGAGGGATGATTCCACCAGAACGGTACCGGAACCGCCGGAGGTCATGTCCCCAGACGCCGCCCTGGCGGTGGCGCTCACCGCTCCCCGGGGCTCCCTCACATCGGTAGACCTGGCGGGGCTGGCGGAGTACGCACCCCTCTTCCCCGAAGTAAATTCAGCACTTCTTCGACATCTTCGCGCCGCCGGGGACACCGCCGGCACCTGGAGGACGGATATCCTCGCCTTCCTGGAACCCGGCCCCGGCAGGGACCTGCTTCTTGCGGAGGTCAGGGCGGAGGCTGATTCGGGCAGTCTGGGATACTGGCTTGACCTTCTGGAAGCTCCCGGACCCGCGGCCGCGGTGGCCGCCGGTGAGCTTTCCGAGAGGTTCCGGGGACGGTACTCCCCATCCTGGCGGGCGGTCGACAGGCTGGCGGAGATGGGGCTGGCGGACCTGGCGCTGGACTATTCCGTGGGGGGGGACCACTGGCACAGGATCGGAACGGAAATGGCCGCGCTGCTCTTTCAGAAAAGCTATGACCGGCTCCTGGAGCTGACCGACGGCGCGGATCCCGGCTGGCCCGACTCCCTCAGGGCCAGGGCCGCCCTGTTCAGGGCGCACGCTCTCACGGGAGCGGGAAGACCGGCGGCGGTCCGCCACCGGGCCTACCTTGATTTCGCCCGGTCCTTTCCCGGCCATCCTCAGGCCCGTGAGACGGCGTACAACGCGGGAAAGTACCACGACTGCGAACAGCAGTGGAACAGCGGGGCCGAAGCCTACCTCGTCTCTCTGAGGTCGTCCGGCGCATGGGAGGGTGACGAGAGGGGCCACTGGAGGGGCGGATTCTGCCTTTACATGGCGGGAAGGTACAGTGAGGCGGATTCCCTCTGGAATGCCGGATGCCTGAAGTGGCCGGCGGGATACTGGCGGGACGAGATGCTCTTCTGGCGCGCCAGGCTGGCGGGAGAACTGGGCGACCCGCATTTGAGGGATTCACTTCTGGAGAGGGTTTCCACGGAGCATCCCTGGGAATTCTACGGCATGCTCGCAGCGAATAGACTCGGCCTGAACACGGCTCCGGATTTTTCAGT
>JAWOBF010000119.1:0-26895 GCA_046498225.1 Candidatus Aegiribacteria sp. | reverse complement strand
CCGCGGCGGGATTGACCGGACCGGAGCTCCAGCAGGCGCTGCACGACATAATCGATGACCATAACTGCGTTACCTACGACGATGTGTGGCTGGCCTTCTACACCACCGATGACTTACCCGGGGGCTATGTATGGGACATGTACTCGGACATACCAGGCGGAACCCCTCCATACCTCTACGAACTCGGGGATGACCAGGGGGGATCGGCAAGCGGTGAGAGCGAGGGATACAACCGGGAGCACTCATGGCCCAAGAGCTGGTTCGGCGGCGAGGTGCTGCCCATGTACACCGACTTGTTCCAGATCGTGCCCAGTGACATCTATGTAAACAACAGAAGGGGCAACTATCCCTACGGCGAAGTAACCGCGCCCACATGGATGTCGATGAACGGCAGCAGGCTGGGTCCCTGCTCGTGGCCCGGCTACTCAGGTACGGTATTCGAACCGATAGACGGCTACAAGGGCGACTTCGCCAGGAACTACTTCTACATGGCCACAAGATACCTGGGCGAGGACTCAGGGTGGCCGGGAAGCCCCATGACGAACGGGGCGGTCCTCTACCCGTGGGCAGAGGAAATGCTCATCTGCTGGCACCTGCAGGACCCGGTCAGCGATAAGGAAACCGAGAGGAACGAAGCCGTATACGCCATCCAGGACAACAGGAACCCTTACATAGATCATCCTGAGTTCGTCCTGTCGGTCTACGACCCGGCTTCGGTGGAACCGGAAGGCACTCCGATGGAAGTCGCTATGCTCCATCAGAATTCTCCCAACCCCTTCACCTCGGGTACCTCCATCCGGTTCACCCTTTCAAGCGCATCCGAGGTCAGCCTCGAGGTCCTGGACTTCTCCGGAAGGCTCGTGAGAACGATAATCGCCGGAGAACATCTGCCCGAAGGTATACACAGCTTCACCTGGGACGGCGGTACCTTCGCCGGGAACGATCCTCCCTCTGGCATCTACTTCTGCAGGCTGACCACGGAAGAAGTGCGGCACACCGTGACGATGCTGAAGCTCTGATACGGGGGAGGAACCATACATTGTAGAATTATTTGCTGAAGACGATTAAAATCCCTCCGTCCCCTTTATTGACACGGGGAAGAGGGGGATGGTATCATCCCGCGGAAAGCGGCAATCATGGAGACCGGATAGAAGGCTGAATGAGCATAATTAGCGCCCGCGGCATCGGCAGGAGCTTCAACGATATCAACGTGCTCTCCGGGCTGGACCTGGAAGTCCGGCGGGGAGAGTTCCTTGCCGTCGTGGGCAGGAGCGGAGTGGGGAAGAGCACCCTTCTGGCCATTCTGGGCACCCACGACCTCGATCACGGCGGAGACCTCCTCATAGCTGACAGGAATACCCGTGAGCTTTCTTCCTCGGAGCTGGCGGTTCTGAGAAGGGAGTATCTGGGCTTCGTGTTTCAGGATTTCCACCTTCTTCCGGACCTTACCGCCTTGGAGAACACCATTCTGCCCGCGGTCTTCTCCGGCAACGACCTGCAGAAGGCGAGGGAGCAGGCCGGGGAAGTGCTTCAGAAGCTCTCCATCCGGGCGGACGAAACTCCCACCAACCTTCTGTCCCGGGGTGAGAGACAGCGGGTGGCCGTGGCCAGGGGGCTGGTCAACAGACCATCGGTGCTGCTGGCGGACGAGCCCAGCGCCAGTCTGGACATGGAGAGCGAGCAAACCCTCTTCGATCTCATCGACGACCTCAGGAGAGAACAGGATTTCGCCCTTATAGCCGTCGTGCATTCCAGGGCGGTCCTTGGACGCGCGGACCGCATACTGGAACTGAGGGAAGGCAGGCTCCATGAAGTGGGCTGAGACAAGGCTCGCCATCCATCTCTGGAACAGGGGGCACTGGAGGGATTACATATTCAGCCAGGGCATGCTTTTCATCGCCTCCCTGCTTCTGGTCTTCTTCATATCCATCGGCCTGGGAGTGCAGAACCTCCTGGACAGGTTCCTCTCCAGCGACCTTCCCGCCGAACAGGTCAGGGTGACCCCGGCCGGACTGCAGGCCGGTTTCTTCCAGACCGAGAGCGGAGGGACGGAGATAACGGAGGAGATCAGGCTGGAGCTGGAGAACTCACCCCTGGTGGAAAGAGTGGACCCGCAGATATACGCCCACGTGCCCGCCTCGCTCAGGGGCAGGCTGGGAGGGCAGCCCTACTACACCGATATAACCCTCGAGGGGGTCACCGGGGAGTTCCTGGGCGATTCACTGCTGCGGGAGGTCGACTGGTCCTACACCCTGGCGGATTCCGCAACCGGATTCCTTCCGATCATTCTCAGCGAGAACCTGCTCCTCCTCTACAACGCGGCCTTCGCGGAGTCCAACGACCTGATAGGACTTACACCGGAAGGGGTCCTGGGGACGGAATGCACGGTGACCCTGGGAAGAAGCTCCATAGCGCAGACGGACCGCGGACCGGTTACAGTCCGGGCCAGGATAGAGGCGACTTCGAGGAACATGAACCTCTTCGCCATAGGCGTCCCATTCGAGTTCGTGGACCAGATAAACACCCTGTACCTTCCGGACGACCCCAGGGAGTACAGCGCCCTGGTAATCACCGCGGCCAGGGCGGAAGACGTGCCGGAGATAGTCCGAATGGTGGAGCAGATCGGTCTGCGGGCGGAGACAAGGAGGGGCATAGCCCAGAAGGCGGAGATACTTGTGGGAGCGGTCACCGCCGCCCTCTCGGCCCTGGCGGCCGCCATTCTCCTCTCGGCGCTCTCCAGCGCCATCCACACCCTGGTGATGGACCTGAAGAACCGGCGCTTCGCCCTGGGTGTCCTCATGGCCCTGGGCACCCCGCACAACAGGCTGGCCATGATATTCGCCTTCCAGATCTTCTTCATGTCCTTCCTGACCATGGTTCTGGGAGCCGCTCTGGGCTGCCTTCTGGCCTGGGGAGCCAGCAGCGCCCTGCTGTCACTGAGTCCCGTTCTGAGGGCTTCGGTCAGCAGCCTGGCGGTGTTCCCCGTGGGCTGGCTGGCAGCTGGAACGGGTGTAATGCTCGTGACTTCCACCGGAGCGGCCTACGCCTTCTTCGGAAAGATCCTCCGTACCCCGGTGACCAGGCTCCTCAGGCCCTGAACCGGAACGTTCCCGCCTCCGGGTGACCGGTTCCCCCATCCCCATGTGAAAGCGCAGTATTGACTTCGGTCTTCAAATCGATATTTTATGATCAGAATAGAATGGAATATATGATAAATAATATAATCACATGTAATATGTTAATTCAATATATATATAATAATAGTGCTCAGCTTTCGGAAGCCGTGTTCCATGTAACGGACCGCGGCGGCAGGAAGGCGGCCTCACGGTACCGGAAAGGGCAGAATGAAAGGTAAGGATATCGAACTTGACGCGCTTGACGCTTTCATACTGGACATGGACGGAGTGGTCACAAGGACGGCTTCCCTGCACGCGGAAGCCTGGAAGAGGATGTTCGACCGGTTCCTGAAGGAACACGCGGAAAGGACGGGCACCGAGTTCGTTCCGTTCAGCATTGAATCGGACTACCTGGAGTACGTGGACGGCAAGCCGCGCTACAGAGGTGCCGCCAGCTTCCTGCAATCCAGGGGCGTCGAGCTGCCGGAAGGCAGCCCGGATGACCCCCCGGGCAGCGACACGGTATGCGCCCTGGGCAACCTGAAGAACAGAATTTTCCATACCCTTCTGGATGAGAAGGGGGCGGAGCGTATCGAACCCACTGTTGATTTCATCAGGAAAGCCGCGGACCGGGGCAAGAGGTTCGCGGTCATTTCCTCCAGCCGGAACGCGGAGGAGGTCCTGTCATCCGCCGGAGTATCGGAACTCTTCAGCTCTACGGTGGGAGGAGAGGAGGCGGACCGGATAGGGCTTGCGGGAAAGCCCGACCCGGACATTTTCCTCGAGGCAGCGAAAAGACTGGGAGCGGACCCGAAGAGGTCGGCGGTGGTGGAGGATTCCCAGGCGGGTGTGGAAGCCGGCAGAAAAGGCGGCTTCGCGCTGGTAGTGGGCATTGGTTCGGGAGAGCAGAGGGAAAAACTGCTCCGGAAGGGGGCGGACATTGTGGTCCCCGACCTGGGCCGTCTGTGGAAGATGGCCGGATATTCACTGGATGAAAGGGTCCGGATACCTCCGGCCATGGATAACATGGGTATGATCCTCTCCCGTCTGAGGCAGGGCTCGCCGGCTCTGTTCCTTGATTACGACGGCACTCTCACTCCCATCGTCCGCGACCCGGCGGACGCCGTGCTCAGCCGGGAAACAAGGGAGACCCTGAAGAAGCTTTCCTCCCTGTGGCCGGTAGCGATCATAAGCGGAAGGGACCTGAGGGACGTTATGGACATGGTGGACATAGACGGCCTGGTCTACGCCGGCAGCCACGGTTTCGACGTGTCCGGGGCCGATATAACCCTTCCCGGCGATGTTCGGCCCGACGAACTGCTTTCCGCCCTGGACAGGGCGGCCGAGAAACTGGGACCGGGAGTGAAGGAGATACCCGGGGCAAGGCTGGAGAGAAAGAAGTTCGCCATAGCGCTGCATTACAGGGAATCCCCCCCGGAGTACGAGGATGTCGTCAGGAGCCTGGCCGAGGAGGCGGCCGAGGCCCTGCCGGAACTCAGGGTCTCCTCGGGAAAGAAGATATTTGAACTGAGACCGGACGTTGAATGGGACAAGGGCAGAGCTTTGAGAGCCCTGCTGGAAGGATTCCCGGAGGACAGCCGGGACACCGTCCCCATCTATATTGGTGATGACACTACCGACGAGGACGCTTTCGAGGAGATAAGGAAGGACGGAATAGGCGTACTTGTGGCGGGCGACAGGAAGAAGCCCACCTCGGCCGGGTACGTCCTCAGGGATACCGGGGAGGTGGGCGGGTTCCTGGAGAAACTTCTCCACCTGGCCGAGAGCAGCCGGCCGGAGGGGGAGTGGAAGCTTATCTACGATGATTACGACCCCTCCATGGAGCAGCTCCGGGAAACCCTCTGCGCCACCGGCAACGGCTACTTCGTCACCAGGGGAGCCGCCCCTGAATCCCCTGCGGGAGAATATCACTACCCGGGGACCTACATCGGCGGCTGCTACAATCGGCGGGTAAGCCACATCAGCGGCAGGGACATCGAGAACGAGAGCATCGTGAACATGCCCAACTGGCTCCCCCTTACCTTCAGGGCGGAGGAGGGAGAGTGGTTCGACCTGGAGAAAGTCCGGCTGGAGAGCTACAGCCAGGAGCTGGACATGGCCGGCGGCGTACTCAGGAGGAATATCGAGTTCACCGACGGGGACGGCCGGACAACGAGGGTGGTCCAGACCCGCTTCGCTCACATGGATGAGCGTCACATGGCCGGATTGAGAACGGAGATCATCCCGCTGAACTGGTCCGGACGTATCACCGTCCGCTCCGCCCTGGACGCCAGGGTCGAGAATTCTCAGGTAAAGCGTTACCAGCAGCTGGACAACCATCACCTGGAGACTCTGGCCCAGGGCTCCGACGGCGACAGGGTCATATGGGTGGAAGTGGAGACCAACCAGTCGAAGATAAGGGCAGCAGAGGCGGCCAGGACCGAAACGACGCTCAACGGCGAACCGGTGGAGGCCGAAAGAACGGAGGTCATTGAAGCCGGTTACGCCGGACAGGACATCACGCTGGCCATGGAACAGGGAGACAGGCTCAGAGTGGACAAGATCGCCGCCCTCTACACCTCCAGGGACCAGGCCATATCGGAGAGCCTGATAGAGGCCCGGACCGACGTGACGGAGGCGGATTCCTTCGATGAACTTCTCCTTCGGCATATCCTCAGCTGGCAGAGGCTGTGGAACAGATGCCACATCGAAACGAACAGCCCCAATGATGATATCGGCCGCATCCTGAACCTGCACATCTTCCATCTTCTTCAGACAGTATCCGTGCACTCCATAGGCACCGACGTGGGAGTACCTCCCAGGGGGCTGCACGGAGAGGCCTACCGCGGCCTTATCATGTGGGACGAGCTGTTCATCTTCCCCTTCCTCGACCTGAGGATACCCGATCTCACCAGGACCCTTCTTCTATACAGGTACCGCAGGATGCGTCACGCGAGCATAGCGGCAGACAGGGCCGGTTACAGGGGTGTAATGTTCCCCTGGCAGAGCGGGAGCAACGGCAGGGAGGAAGCCCAGAAACTCCACCTGAACCCGGAATCGGGCCACTGGATACCGGACAACTCCCAGCTTCAGAGGCATATCAACATAGCCGTGGCCTACAACGCGTGGAAGCACTACGAGGTTACCGGGGACGCCGACTTTCTCTCCTTCTACGGAGCCGAGATGCTGATACAGATCGCACGCTTCTGGGCCAGCATCGCCCATGTCAACAGGGAGCGCGGCCGCTACGAGATCCATGGTGTCATGGGTCCGGACGAGTTCCATGACGCCTACCCCGGAGCGGAGGAACCGGGGCTGAACAACAACGCGTACACCAACGTAATGGTGGCATGGGTCATGGGAAGGGCGCTGGATACCATGGAACTTCTTCCTCCGGACCGAAGGACCGCCCTGTGGGAGAAACTGCATCTGTCCGAGGAGGAGATGGCGGTGTGGAAGAATATGTCCACCAGCCTTTTCATCCCTTTCCATGATGAGGGGATAATCAGCCAGTTCGAAGGGTACGGCAGTCTCAAGGAGTTCGACTGGGAGGGACACAGGAAGAAGTACGGCGATATCCACAGGCTGGACAGGATACTGGAGGCCGAGGGAGATTCCCCCAACAACTACAAGGTCTCAAAGCAGGCTGACGTCCTGATGCTGTTCTTTCTGCTCTCCTCGGATGAACTGGAAGAAATCTTCAACCGGCTGGGGTACGACTTTGACCGGGAGACGATAACCAGGAACGTGGAATACTACCTCAACAGAACCTCCCACGGTTCCACCCTCAGCAGGATAGTCCATTCCTGGGTAATGGCCAGAAGCCGAAGGAGCAGGTCATGGGACCTCTTCAAGGAAGCCCTGTACAGCGACGTGGCGGATATTCAGGGTGGAACCACCCATGAGGGAATACACCTGGGCGCCATGGCCGGGACGGTGGACCTGGTACAGAGGTGCTATACCGGCCTCGAGGCCAGGAGCGGAATACTCAGGTTCAATCCCAACCTGCCGGATGAACTCATGGACATTCGATTCAACATACGATACCGCCGGAACTGGATAGCTGTGAGGATCACCCATGAGAACCTGACGGTCAGCAGCAGGAAATGCGATGCCCCCCCGGTGAAGGTGGGTGTCTCCGACGACGTGAGGGAGCTGGAACCGGGGGGTTCGCTTGATTTCAAGCTGAAGGGATGATCCACCGCAGGCAGCGGCAGAACGGCGGTATCCCTTCTGCGGGGAATTGATTAATGTTCGTAATGAAAACGGATCACTCCGGCCCATTAAGGAGGCCATATGAAACTCGTCACGGTGAACGAACTCAAGGAACTGAAAGAGCGTGAAGGAAAAGACTGCATCTCCATAATGATGTCGACCACCGGCAAGGGAGCTGATTACCAGAAAAACCGCATCAGGTTCAAGACCCTTCTGAACCGCGCCGAAAAGGAACTCCGGGAGCTGGGTGTTCAGGCTGGAAGGATAGAGAGCATGCTGGAACCCGCCCGGGAGCTGGAAAAGCAGCGCCCCTACTGGAAAGCCGGGGGGGATGGACTGGCCGCATACATCTCCGAGGGATTCTTCAGGACCTATCGCCTTCCATTCCCGGTGGAGGAGGCCGTCCTGGTCAGCGACAGTTTCAACACCAGGCCCCTTGAATACCTGGTGGCCAGGGAACGGAGGTACTTCCTCCTCGCCCTGGGGCTGGGAGACAACCGTCTGTTCGAGGCTACCCCGCACTCCATTCGGGAGATACCTTCGGACAGCCTGACGCAGGGAATATCCGAGACCCTGAGGTTCGACGTCTTCGAGAAGCACCTGCAGGGGCATTCCACCTCCAGCGTAACCAGGTCCGGGGCCAGGATGACCTTCCACGGTCATGATTCGGAGAAGGAGGAGAGAAGGTCCAAGATACGAAGGTACGTGAAGGAGGTGGCATCAGAGACCTCCTCCCTCTTCGCCGGCGAGACGGAACCTCTCGTGATCGCCACGCTTCCATACCTGCTTCCGGATTTCATCGAAGCCTGCGAATACCCCCATATATCCCCGGAAAACGTACAGGTGGACCCCGGCCACATGGAGATCGAGGAGCTTCACCGCAGGTCGCTGGAGAAGACGGAGAAGATCTTCAGCCGGGAACTGGATGCGGCCCTGGAGAACTACGGCAACGCCGCGGCCGCCGGAACCGCCACCGATGACAGGGAGGAACTTGTCAGATCCGCTGCGGAGGGCAGGATAGAAACCCTGCTGATAGACCCCGAGTACGCCTTCTATGGCAGCTACCATCCGGATGACCGCAGGGTGGAGATAAATCAGGACCGCCGGCCGGGCGACCGGGACCTGGCCTCCTTCACCGTGGAGGAAACCATTCTGAAGGGCGGCAGGGTCTTCACCGTGGACAGGGACAGGATGCCGAACGGCAGGGGAGCGGCCGCCATCCTTCGATACTGAGCCGAAAGGGCGGTACCCTTCAGTACAGGTCCAGGTTGATCGAGGTGGTGAAACTGGTGTTGAACTTCTCCCAGGTGGATATCTCCGGAGACCGTGTATAGTCGATGTCGTAACCGAGTACGATGTAAAGTGAGTTCCAGCTCCTGAAAGTCAGGGAGACGTTTCCGCCGGAGACGAAATTCTGCGGGTCGTCGGGGGGAAAGTAGACGCTGCCTGAGATCTCGGCCCTGCGGAGGAAGGTATGGGGCTTGCTGTATTTGAGTCCCGCGGCGGCGAAAAGGGTAAGGTCGTTCGTGTAGACCTCCTCCCTGCCCGACGTCCACCGGGCATTGATGGAACCGACACCCAGCCTGGGTGAGAACCAGAACCTTGAAAATACCCATTTTCGCCACCCCAGAGCCCCGTGGGAGCTTATTCGCCAGGGACGCTCGGTGTACATCTGCCTGTCCCAGCTGGACTGGGCCTGAACGTAAAAATCCTCGCTGAACCAGTAGTCGAATCCCAGTCTGGCCCATCCCCTGGCGCTGTTGAGCGTGTCGGTCCCCAGGCCGCTGGATTCCTCCCAGGTGACGGACCTTCCCCCGAAGCTGCAGTCGATGGCTGTCCCCCTCCTGTCGAAACGGTAGGACAGTGAAGAGCTGCCTCCCCATTCCAGAAGGTCCCGGCTGCCTCTCTCCACGGACAGGTCGGCTCCGGCGGAGGCGCTGAAACCGGTGGCGGAACCGGTGACGGACTCAGGGTCGTACGAATCGTCCGCGATCTCCCTCAGGCGGGCCCTGGCATCACCGTCGAAGGGATTTGCTTCCAGCACGGAGAGGTAGTATTCGACCGCCGCACTGATATTCCCTTCCATCTCGGCTATCCTTCCCAGGTGGAGCAGGGCGGTGACCGATACCGGGTCCCTGTCCAGGACCGCCAGGAAGGCCTCCTCAGCCTTCCCGTGTTCCTCCATTCGGAAAAGGGCGGTGCCCAGCAGGGTCATCACACCGGTGCTGTCCCCGCCGCCTTCGTTCAGCAGCTCCCGGCATATCTCCGAGGCGGTTGCATACCTTTCCAGTTCGACGTACAGCCGGGCCAGTCCGGAGGAAGCTGTCTCCAGCGCCTCCTCCGCAGCCATGAGCGATATCTCCGGACGGATGGCGGCCTGCTCCTCGGCCAGCCGCAGCCATGTTCCCCGGCCTCTCTCCTCCAGCACCGTCATCAGAGAGTCCGCCTCCCCCGTCATTCCGAGTCGCCGGGAGAGCAGAATGTACTCCGCCATGGCCATGTCTCCCGCCGGGGTCCGGCTGTCCATGATATTCCGCAGGTCCAGCGAAGCCTGCCGGAGGTCGCCCCGGTCCCTGATAATGCGGGCCGCCTCCAGTTCCGCCGGGAGGAACCCCGGATCCAGCGAAACTGCCCTGAGGAAACAGCTTTCAGCCGCTGCGGGTTCGTCCATGCTCAGCTTCAGCCTTCCCAGCATGTACCATGAGATGACATTCCCGGGGTCGAGCTCAACAGCCTCTTCGAACTGTCGCCCGGCGTCTTCCAGGAAGTTACCGGAGCCGGACATGAGAATGGCGCCCCTGGCGGTGCTGGCAAGGGAACCTGCCGTATCCGGGGCGGGACCGGCGGTAACGGTGTCGACGGGACCAGTCGAGGCCAGGACGGAGGCTACTATGAGCGCCGACATCGCTTCAGCGTCCGACGGGTCATTGTCTATCAGATCTTCCGCGGCCGCGGCAGCCGCCTCCCAGTCCCCATTCCCGCAGCTGCGGTACCAGGTTTCCAGTTCGGGGGGGAAGAAGACCAACACGGCGGCGGTCAGCAGTCCATACATCAGAAGACCCTGAAATTCAGCCTGGAATAGAACTCGGTGTCGTACTTCTCCCAGAAATCGTAGGCCGGGGTCCTGGTATATCCTGCGCTGTAGCCCAGAGTCAGCGAGAGAGGGTCCCACATTTCCAGGGTAAGCTCCGCAAGACCGTTCATCAGCGTGTTCTCGGGATTATCCGGAGGCAGGTAGAAATTGCCCCAGAGCCAGAGGGAAGGAAAAGGGGAATCCTCATCGCTGAACCACAGGGAAAGCGAGCCGTAGAAAGTGGTCCTGTCGGTCCTCTCGTTATCCAGACCGGAAGCCCAGTGCGTGTTCACCTGGCCGATTCCCAGGGAGGGGGAGAACCACAGCCAGTCCAGGATCCAGTTCCTGTATCCGAAGGAGAGGTAGGAACTGATCTGCCAGGGTCTGACCGTTCCGGGCTGCCTGTCCCAGGAGCTGCTGGCGGTAACGGTGAAATCATCGGAAAGCACCCTCTCTATGGAGCCTGTAACCATGCTCCAGGAATAATCACCCGCGTAGTCACGGGAGGTCTCCCTGAGCCTGTGGTCCGCCTCCAGGGATACTTCGCTCCCGTCGGGGTCGTACTGGAGGGATACATCGAATCCGACCGAATAGTCCCTCTCCCTGATATTCCCGTTGCCCACCCGGGTATCCGCATAAAGGCTTGCGGTGAAACGCCGGGACCTCCTTCTGTGCCAGTCCGGATCGTACCCCGGGCCGGTTATCTCCCTTATCCTCGCTTCTGCGTAATCGTACCCGGGGGAGACGCTGAGAGCCTGAAAATAGTGGTCCATCGCCCTGTCCGGGTCTCCCTTTCTCTCCCAGACCAGTCCCGTGTAGGCGTATACCCAGGCTGAGGAGGGGTCCAGCTCCCTGCATCGTTCCAGTGCCTCCAGAGCCCGGTCGTACCTGCCGGCGAAAAGGAGAGCCTCCCCCAGCCCTCCCCAGGCGCTGAAGGAAAGGCTGTCCAGCCGAATGGCCCGCCGGTACTTCTCGGCCGCGTCGTCATCCCGGTCCCGCTGGAAGAGGAAGTAACCCCAGTCGATCCAGATATCCGCGCTGTCCGGCGCGAGCCGGGCCGCGGCGGCGTAGCTCCTCTCCGCTTCCGAGGTTCGGTCCAGCTCGGCGTAGAGGCCGGCCAGCAGCACCCAGTGCTCCGGGTCGTCCCCGGAGGATTCCTCTTCCGCCCTGCGGGCCAGCTCCAGTGAGACTTCCGGTTCCGCCTGTATATGATCCCAGGCCAGGTCTATCCAGGCGTACGGATATTCCTCCGACAGCATCCGCCTGAGGCTGTCCGCCGTATCATCCATTCCAAGCTCCTCGAAGATCATGGTCCGCGCAGCCAGGGCGGTCCCCGGGAAGCCCCCAGCTTCAGTGTAGTCGTCCCAGATCTCCAGAGCTCCTGAGTACTCCCCCTGCCGGGAAAGGATGCCCGCCAGCCTCTGAAGGCCGAACAGGTAGGACGGATCGACGGATACGGCCCTGGAATAGTATACCGAGGCGCTGTCATCACGACCCAGCTGTTCCAGCACGTAACCCAGTTCTCCCAGGAGCCATACTCCGGGCTCATCCAGTGTTCCCACCGCCCTGCCGTACCATCGGGCGGCTCCCTCGAGGTCTCCGCTGTCCTCCAGGAGCAGCCCCCTCTGTTCCCAGGCCCACGCGTAGCTGCTGTCCGCAGCTATTCCCTGCTGGTAGGCCTCTTCCGCCTCCCCGGGCCTACCCAGCTGCTCCAGCACCAGGGCCAGCTCACCCCATGCCCATGAATAGCCGGGGTCCGCTTCCACGGCTTTCCTGTACATCATCTCGGCTGAAGCGTAGTCGAGTTCGTCCTCGTACAGCAGGCCCATGGCCACCCATCCCTCGGAGAAGGAGGGATCGGTCTCAACACTCAGTCGGTAATTTTCCATGGCGGAGCGGGTATCTCCCTCCGCTTCGGCGAGAAGGCCCAGCCTGTAGTAGGCGAATGAGTATTCCGGGTTCACCCGTATACCCTCCAGGTAGCTCTCCCGCGCGCCCAGGGTATCACCCAGCGTCTCAAGGCATATCCCTGTCTCGCCCAGGCACCAGTAATTCTCCGGGTCCCTCCTGCCTATCTCCCTGTACACCTTCACCGCTTCGCCGAACCTGCCCCGGTGCTCCAGCATCATTCCCAGCTCCGTTAGCGCCCCGGTGTCATCAGGGTGCGCTTCGGCGACCTTCCAGTAGATGTCCTCCGCGGCACGGTACCTGCCGGTCACCTCGCACAGCCACGCCGTCTCCATGAGAAGCTCCCTGTTCCGCGGCCAGAGAGCCAGCGCTCCGTTCATGATCTGAAATGCCTTCTCGAATTCCTGCCTGTAGCGATAAATCTCCGACATCTTCAGCCATATGGATATCCAATCCGGGTCCACCGTCATGGCCCTCTCCAGCTTCTTCAGAGCTGCCGCGTCCCGTTCGGCCGTCATGAGACAGTGAGCCATGCCCACTATCGCCGGAACGAAGCCGGGGTCCAGCTCGAGAGCCCTGGCGAAGTTCTCCATGGAATACTCCATGTCGCCATCACCGCTGGCCGCAAGGGCCGCCCAGGCCATGGCGGATGTGGAATCCAGCTCGACGGCGGTGGCGGCGTAGTCCGCGGCCGAGGACTCCCGGCCGGTAGCTCCGGCGGAAAACGCCATGGCCGCCCACGCCTCCGCGGATGATGAGTCCGATGCCAGGGCTTCCACGGCCAGGTCGTAGGATACCTGCCACTCACCGCTGGAGAAACTGTCCTCCCAGCCGGTCAGGTCCACGGCGGAGAGGAGAGTGAGAAACAATACCAGCAAATCAGCCCCCAGTCAGAGAGAGGATGAGACCGGACAGGCCGACCAGCCAGCAGTACCAGGCGAAGACCGCGAACCTGCCGGACCTGAGGAACCGCAGGAGTATTCGAAGGGCGGCGTATCCGGTCACCGCGGATACGCAAAACCCGATGAGCAGCAGGGAAAGCCCGGTATCGCCTGTGCCCGCGTCGCCGAGCTTCAGCGCGGCGGCCCCGGCTATGGCCGGAACGGAGAGAAGGAAGGAGAACCTGGCCGCCTTCTCCCTCCTTATGCCGGCGAAGAGGCCCGATGAAATGGTCAGCCCGGAACGGGATATTCCGGGCAGCAGTGACAGGGCCTGGGATATTCCCACCAGAAGTCCTCCTGCGGGTGTGGGCCGGTCCCGGGTGCCCCCCTTAATGAACTTCGTGCTGTAGAGAACAGCTCCGGTGACGAGGAGCATGACCGATACCGCCACAGGGCTGTTGAACAGTCCGGCGATGGAATCCTGCAGGTAGAGACCGGCCAGGGCGGCGGGCACCGAAGCCAGGGCAAGGAGACCGGCAAGCGCCATGGATTCCCTCTCACCCCGGAAGACCCCGGCAACAAGCTCTGTCAGGTCCTTTCGGTATACTGCCAGTACCGCCATCAGCGTACCGACGTGGACGACTATCTCGAAGGTGATGTCCTCCCGGGGCAGTTTAAGGAGAATGCCTCCCAGGGCCAGATGACCCGAACTCGAAACGGGAAGGAACTCCGTCAGTCCCTGCACCAGGGCCAGAAGTATCACCGCAAGGAGGGTCACTGTTCCAGGAATTCCCTGTGAAGCGCCCGGAGAGCGTCGTCCCTGTGCTGCAGATGAACCAGTGCGGAGATGGTGGCATGTGAGTCCACGGTCTGCAGCATGTCTATCCCCGCCCTGTGAAGGGCCGAGGCGAACCTGGCCATCACACCCTCCATTCCGTGCATGCCGGCGCCCACTATGGAAACCTTCGAACATGGAAATACGGTCCGGTGATCCATTCCCGCCCCCCGCAGGGTCTCCTCGACCCTGCCGCGGTCCTCCAGCGGCACGGTGAACACCGCGGTGGAATCGAACACGCTGAACATGTCCATGGACACACCCGCGTCGGCCACCAGTCCGAAGGCCTTCGCGTGGAACCGGTGCGGCGTCAGGTCTCCTTCGGAGATGACCCTGAACTGGGCGGCGTCCGGGCCCGAGGCCACGCCTGTGATGTACCTGCCGCTCCTTATGACGAAGGGCTCTATCTCGGTGACACCGGCTCCGGTATCCTGGGACCTCACCGAGATTGGGATGCCGGCGTCCCCGGCTATCTCCGATGCCCTCGGATGCACGACGCCCGCCCCCTGCCATGCCAGCTGCCTCAGGTCCTCCGCCGCTATCCTGCTTATCCTGAACGCCTCCGGCACTTTTTCCGGGTCGGCGGTGTAGACGGAATCGACCTTCTTGAAGAGTATGAGCCGGTCCGCGTCCAGGGCCGCGGCTATGGCGGTGGCGGTGATGTCGCTCCCCCCCCGGCCCAGGGTGGAGACCCGGCGGCTGCTGCTCATGCCCTGAAAACCGGCAACCACAACGCAGCTGAACTCTTCCAGAGAACGCACCAGGTAATCCGTCTCCAGCGATTCGAGGTCGGCGCCGCAGTCCCTGCCGTCGGTCCTGAGGCCGGCGTTCCAGCCTGTTACGGCGGTGGCTGCAACACCCCTGCCCCTGAGCATATCCGCGAAGACCGAGGCGGCTACCACCTCTCCGCAGGCCAGCAGGCAGGACCTTTCCCGGGGGATGGGGCTGGAGACCATGTCCAGCAGCGTATCGGTTGAATAAGGGTCCCCCCTTCTGCCCATGGCGGAGACAACCACCACAGCTTTCCGGTCATCATGAAGCTCCTCCATGCACAGCTCCACCGACCTCCGCCTGTCCTCCTCGGTGGCAAGGCATGTGCCGCCGAATTTCATAACACAGATATCGCTCACCGCGCACACCCCTTCAGAAGATCTTCCACAAGTTCAGCGAAGTCGCTGCAGGTATCGTTCCAGTCGTTCATGTCCGCTGCCAGCTCCCTGCTTCTGGCGCCCATTTCCAGCCTTTTCTCCCGGTTGTCCATCAGGTGGCGAACGCCTTTCGCGAGGGCTGCGACGCTGCCCGGTTCAACCAGTAGGCCGTTCTCACCGTCGCGGACCAGCTCGGGAATGGCGGCCACGTCGGCGGCCACTACCGGAAGCCCCTGCCACATACCCTCCAGGATGGACATCCCGAAGGCCTCCCAGGATGCGGGGTGTACCAGTATGTCCGCCCTTCGGTACGCGTCTTCCAGTTCACGCCGGTCGAGGTTGCCGGACATGGTCACCCTATCCTCGAGTCCCAGGGAGGATATGAGCAGCTCCACCTCCGAGGCGTAGTCCTCGTCCGCCGTTACGCTTCCGGCTATCTCGAGGATGAAGCGTTCCTTCTCCAGCAGGCCGCATGCCCTTACCAGAACATGCTGGGCCTTACGGGGAGAGACGCTGCCCACGCACAGGAGTCTCACGGGGCCAGTCCTTCCGGCACGGTCCGGCGGAGGCGCGGGTGTCTTCTCGAACCCGGGACTGATCACCCTTGCTCTGGAAGCGGGTATCCCGTTCTCCCTCAGAGCCCTTTCGGTGCTGGCGCTGTTGACCCAGACCGTATCCGCCATCCCCAGCAGCCACCTGACGTACGTCCTGTACATGAATGCTTTCATCCTGCTCGCGCTGTCCATCCATTCCAGATGATGCATAAGGTATAGAACGGGTATCCTTCCGGACAGGGGGGAGACCCTGAACAGCGGCATGTACTGATAGCTCTTGCTGACTATGACCAGGTCCGGGTCGAGTTCCAGTATCCTCCTGCAGATGTACCTCGAAGCTCTGTACCAGTTCCCGGGCAGGCCCGGCGGGACGGTCCTGAAGTGTATTACGTCCACATGATGGCCCAGGGATTCCAGATACTCGGCCATTCGGAAGTTGAAGATGTATCCGCCGGACCTGAAATCCCTCTTGCCGAGCATCACGAACACCAGGTTCCCGGCCATGGAAACGTTCCTTCCACCTTCACTGTCACCACCGTCACCGTCCCGAAGTCCAAGTATACTTATCCCGGGGCATGACTGTCATAACCGCCGCCCGCCGGCGGTGCCGGGTTGACGGGAGTGAAATATCCGGTATTTATGAACTGGTTCATATTCTGGAGGTTACCATGGGATTGAGAGAGACCAAGAAGACAAAAGTTCATGATGCCATACTGAATGCGGCCAGGGAGCTGTTCTTTACTCTGGGCTACAGGTCCACCGCCATCGAGGCCATAGCCGACAGGGCGGGAGTGGCCGTGGGCACCGTCTACAATTATTTCGAATCCAAGAGCGCGGTACTGCTGGCGATAACGGCGAAGGATACCGCTGCGGCCCTGTCCGGGCAATCCGGTCTGCCCCACAGGGCATCGGGACTGGAAATACTGCGGGAATACCTGAACACTTTCATGGAAAGCCTGTCTAGATATCCTGAAAAGCTGCTGGGCGAGCTGGTCAGGAAGACGTTCGGCGCGACCGGCGCCCCTTCCGGCGGAAACATTCCCGATGACCGCCCTACCCTCCTTCACGGGCTGGAATCCCTTATCGGCCGCCTGGCGCGGGAAGGGAAGCTGAGGGAGGACCTGGACGTCAGGGTCGCGTCCCTGGTGGTGTACGGAATAGTCATGACCACGCTCATGAAGTACGCGGAGGACCGGCGAATGACGGCGGACCGTATGATGGACTCTCTGGATGAAATGCTGGAGGCGGCGTACATAGGCCTCGGCCCGAAAGGAGGAGTATCATGAGAAAGACCGCGGGAAGCCTGTGGCCGCTGATCCTCTCCGGCCTCCTGAGCGCGGTTGCGGCCCCGCCTGCACCCGAGGCGATAGTAAGCTCCCTGGACGAGCTCTACCGGAGCCGGGACAGCTACGCGGAGATGACCATGCACATAGAGACCCCCGACTGGGAGAGGACGCTGACCATGCGCGCCTGGTCGAAGGGAACGGAGAAGACTTTCATCAGGATACTCTCCCCGGCCAGGGAGGCCGGCACGGCGACCCTCAGGATCGGCGATCAGATGTGGAACTACCTTCCGAACACCAACAGTACCGTCAGGGTACCTCCATCCATGATGTCCGGCTCCTGGATGGGCTCGGATCTGACCAACAACGACATCGTCAGCGAGATAACCTACTCGGAGGACTACAACTGTTCCTTCGCCCCGGACTCCATGACGGGCGGCGCTGCGGAGGGGGACACCGTCCATATCGAACTGGTGCCGAAGCAGTCCACCGCCGTGGTATGGTCATCCATAATAGCAGCAGTGAGGCTCCCGGACATGATACCCCTGTGGGAGAAGTACTACGACAGCGGCGGAGACCTTATCAGGACCATCCGCTTCTCCGACGTCCGGGAGATGGACGGCCGGACGATACCCACCACCATGGAAGTGGTTTCACCGGACGAGGACGGGAGCAGGACCGTGGTCTCCTGGACCAGCGCCGAATTCGACCGCGGCGTCGACGACGACATATTCACCCTGAGGAACCTGCAGTCAGGCGGGGACCGGTAGGGAATGCTGGCCAGACTGGCCTGGAGGAATATTTTCCGTCAGAAGAGACGGACGGTGCTTACCCTTCTCACCATGACCGGCGGCTTCGTGCTCTCATCGGTTGCCATCGGATGGATGGACGGCTCCTACGAGAGCATCATCATGTTCTTCACCGAGAACAGGACCGGCCAGATACAGGTGCACGGCGCCGGCTACCTCGACGATCCTTCCATGTATACGACGGTTGACGATTACTCCCGTGTGGGGGCCGTGCTTGATTCCATTCCCGACGTCCGGGCCTGGACCCCCCGCATCAGCGCCGGCGCGCTGCTGGCGGTGAGACCGGAAGGGTCCGGGCCGGGAAGCGTCTACTCCAACTCGGCGGCAGCCTCGGTCATCGCGGTGGACCCGGAGATGGAGGAGAGGGCCACGGGATTCTCCGACAGGATAGTGGAGGGGGAGACCCTGTCGTCTTCAGCGGCGGATACTTCCTACTCCGCCACCGGTGAGATACTGCTGGGAAGGGAGCTTGCCATGGTGCTCGAAGCGTCGGTGGGGGATTCCCTGGTGCTGCTTTCCCGGGCGGCGGACGGGGGAAGCGCGGACAGGAAATACATCGTCCGCGGCATCTACAGCTCCGGCAATGCCGAGATCGATCGGAACACATGCTACATAACGCTGAAGGACGCGCAGCTCCTCTTCGCCCTGGAGGGAAGGGCGCACGAGATAGCGGTAATGGTGTCATCCCTTGGACAGGTGGACAGGTTAACCCGGGAAATATCCGCCAGGCTCTCGGACAGGGAGCTGGAAGTGAGTTCATGGAAGACCTTCGCAAGGGAGTTCTACAACGGAATGAAAGCCGACGAGGCCAGCATGAGAATTACCATATTCGTAATACTTCTCGTGGCTGCCATGGGCGTGCTGAACACCATTCTGATGATGGTCCTCGAGAGACGGAGGGAGTTCGGAGTGATGAAGGCCCTGGGGACCAGGCCGGGCTTCATCATCAGGATGATCGTTCTGGAAGCCTGTATCATGGGGGTCATGAGCATTATCGCCGGCGCCGCGCTGAGCACCGGAGCCCTTCTTTACCTGTCCAGCCACGGCCTGACACTCGAGACCCCCATAGAGTACGGCGGAACGTTCTTCAGGGAGATGATAGCCACCATCAACCCTTCCTGCTACTGGATACCGGCCCTCTGCGTGGTTCTGACCGCCGCGGTGGTCAGCCTTCCGCCCGCCCTTAAGGCGGCGCATACAAGCGCCGCGAAAGCTCTCAGGACGGTCTGACATGTTCCTCAGGATGCTGAAGTTCTCCTGGAGGAACTTGTGGAGGAACGCCCGGCGCACGCTGATAACCGGGCTGGCCGTGGGGGTAGGCCTGGCGGCCCTTCTGTTCACCGAGAGCCTGATGGAGGGCATGACCTCCCACATGGTGACCGCCACCACGGAACCCTGGCTGGGGGAGGCGCAGATACACCGGGAGGGGTTCCTGGACACCCGCCGGCTGGAGCTGGTGATAAACCGCTCGGACACAGTGCTGGCCATGCTTTCAGAAGATTCCCTGGTCCGGGCATACACCGCCAGGGTCATCTCGCCGGCGTCACTATCCTCCGCGCGGGAGATGAAGCCGGTTACCCTGACGGGTGTGGACTGGACCACCGACCCGGAGGTCTCCATGCTTGAGAGCGCCATCGATACCGGGAGCTATCTCAGCGGGGACAGCATGGAAATAGTGGTGGGATACAGGCTGGCCGAGGACCTGCGGGCGGAGCTGGGCGATGTTCTGGTCATGACGGCGGCCGGGATGGACAGCGGTCTTGCCGGCAGCATGTACGTTCTCTCCGGTATCTGCCGGTTCGGAAGCGAAAAGCAGGACAGGTACATGGCCTTTGTCAACATAGGCTCGGCCGACGACCTGCTGGGAATGAACGGAGGGGTCCACGAGATAGCGGTGTCGTTCCCGGATCCGGAACTCGCCTCCGACACCTCGCTCGCGTTCTGGGACCGCTACTCCGGCTTCGGGAACGCGGCGGAAAGCTGGCGGGAACTGTCTCCCCAGCTTACAGGCATGCTGGACATGGTTGATATGAGCATGTTCATAATGTCGGTCATCCTCTTCGGTCTGGTGGTATTCGGAATAGTCAACTCCCTGTTCATGTCGGTATACGAGAGAATGTTCGAACTGGGCATAATGAAGGCGGTGGGCACAAGACCCGGAACCATGGCGGCTATGGTGATCATGGAGGCGTTCTGGCTGGGAGTTATAAGCACCGCCATCGGTCTGGCGCTGGGCCTTGCCACCATCTGGATAACCTCGGGGACAGGTATAAGCTTCGGCGAGATACAGTTCTCCGGCGTTGTCTTCGACCGGCCGATATTCCCGGAGATAACCTTCGCCGGCGGCTGGATCTACCCTGCGTTCACACTCCTGCTCACAACTTTCGCCGGCGTCTTCCCCGGCATTCACGCCGCCCGGCGGGATCCGGCGGAGTCCATGCGAAGAAGCCTGTAGGATAATGGAGAGGAATATGAGTGAAGACGTTATAGTCACAGAAGGCCTTGAGAAAACCTACGACGATTCGGGGGTCCCGGTCCGTGCGGTCAGGGGAATAGACTATACCCTGAGCAGGGGAGAGTTCACCGCGATAATAGGGCCCTCCGGATCCGGCAAGACCACCTTCCTGAACCTCATAGCCGGCCTGGACACCCCCACCGAGGGAAAAGTGTGGCTTTCCGGGACGCTGATCTCGGATATGAGCGGAAGGGAGCTCTCCGATTTCAGGAGGGACAATATCGGTTTCATCTTCCAGGCCTACAACCTGTTCCCCGTCCTGAGCGTGGAGGAGAACATCGAGTACATCATGCTGCTTCAGGGGGTGCCGAAGAAGGAGAGGCACGATCGGGTGATGGACATACTGGAAAAGGTGGGACTGGCCGATTACGCTGACAGGCGCCCCATGAAACTCTCCGGCGGCCAGCAGCAGAGGGTGGCGGTGGCCAGAGCCATGGTGTCGGAACCCTCCCTGGTCATAGCCGACGAACCGACCGCCAACCTGGACTCGGAGACCAGCGGGGAACTGCTGGACATGATGCGCGGCCTGAACAGGGAGACCGGAATGACCTTCCTCTTTTCCACCCATGACGAGGTGGTCATGCGGAGGGCCGACAAGATAGTTGTCCTGCGGGACGGCAGGATAGACGGCCGGGCGGACCCGGAGGACTTCGAGTGAGACCTCTCCCTTCGCTTCTCCTGGCCGGCGCGGTCGCGTTTGGCGGTGCCGGCCCCGCATCCGCCGTCTCCGGCTCCCTGAAGCCCGAGTTCTCCGTCACCTCCTCCCGCAGACTGCTCAGGTCCCCCCTCAGGCTGATGTTCCAAAGGCGCGAGAGCGATCTTCGCCTGGAGGCGGCCTGGACCCTTACACCCTCCGCGGGAAACCCCGCCCTGGGGGAGGACGATCTGGGAGGCGGCGGAATATTCAGGATATGCGACCCGGACAGGGTGATAGCGTCAACATCCGGAGATGGAACCTCTTTCAGCCTCGTGCATGACCTGGACAGGCTCAGCCTGAGCCTGGCGGCTTCCGCGGCCACCCTTACCGCGGGAAGGCAGGCGATATACTGGGGTGTGGCGAAATCGGTGAGTCCCACCGATTTCATAGCGCCAATTCGCTACGGCGCCCGGGATACGGAGTACAGGACCGGAGTGGACGCCCTCAGGTCGGTGTTCCCGGTTGGAACCCTGTCGGAGCTGGACGCGGGGTACGCCTGGGGAGAGGACGCGAAATTCGAGGAAAGCGCCTGCTGGTTCCGGGGACGGTTCTACCTTGCGCAGACCGATGCCATGCTGCTGGCCGCCTGCTTCAGGGAGAACCTGATGGCGGGAGGAAGTCTCAACCGAACCGTGGGCCGGGGCACGGGCTGGGCGGAGACGGCGGTGGTCTGGCCGGGCCGTTTGTCCGATGAGGGCGGGGGAGACGCTTTCTGGAGCCTTTCCGCGGGATATGACAGGAGCTGGTTCGGCGCGGCCCTTTACGGCTACCTGGAGTACCATTTCAGCTCCCCCGGCGCCACAAGCCCGGAGGAATACCGGAGTGTGCTGTCCGGGCCGGCCGGCGGCCGGGGAGGGATCTACCTGGCGGGAAGGCATTACCTGTGCCCGGGGCTCTCATGGAACCCGGGAGCCCTGTGGACCCTGACCGGCGGCGCCATGGTGAACCTGGCCGACCCTTCGGCCTACCTCTCGCTGTCCGGCGAGTACAGCGCCGGCCAGAACATGGTTCTGCAGTGGGGGGCGAACTTCGGAGCGGGCAGGGGGCCGGGCTCCATGGGCACCCTCAGGTCGGAGTTCGGAGGATGGCCGGACCTGGTTTACGCCAGGCTGGGATACTACTTCTGAGGGGTTCTCACCGCGCTTTCAACGGCCTTTGTTTTCATCCTTCACCTCAAAAAGCACGCCCCTCTGTTTCAGCTGGTCCATCACGAATGTGTAGCAGTCCTCAAGCCTTCCGAGGTCCTCCGGGGGATGGACCCCGGTCTCCTTCCATTTTTCCCGGGCAAGAAGCCTGACACCGGCGGTACAGGTGTATCCGGTGGTCCTGGCCATGGAAGTGGTCCCGCTGTTAACGTCGTACCTGTCCAGCAGGTTCCACACCCTGGTTACCGGGCGTCCGTCACCTTCCCTTCCCGCCACTTTCATGCGCATCACCGTCAGGTCACGGTCCCCCGGCTTCTGCTCCCATGCCCTGAACAGAAGTTCGGAGGTCAGTTCCAGCGGGGCAACCCGGCCCCCGGACGTTTCCACTTCCTCGCTGTCCAGGAAGCCGGTTTCCCTCAGGAGGAGCACCTTGTCGACATAACCAGGGTAGCGGAGGGTCTTCTCCACCATATTCGGTATATCACCCCCCCGGAGAAGGGTTCTCAGACCGTCGGTGAGGAAAGCCTCCAGGGTCCCCACACCCGGAAAGTCCACCAGCTCACGTTCCGTTAGGGGAGGCAGGGTAAGCGCCTTTCCGTCCCTTACCAGCCTCGCCGGACGGGTGTACTCCTCCAGGACGTCGGCGGGGGAGAAGGGCGCCTGGTACTCCCATGGAAGTTTTCTCTCCTCCGGAAGGCCTCCCACCATACAGGAGAACTCTGTGATATCGCGGAAGGTCTCCCGGGCTCTGCCGCATACCAGGTTGCTGCATCCCGGGGCGATGCCCAGGTCCACCAGACACCGGACGCCCCTCTTCCTCGCGGGGCCGTCCAGCCCGAAGGGATCCTCCGGAAAGAAGGATATGTCCACGATATCCTTCCCCTCCTCTATCACCCGTCTTACTGTCTGAAATCCCATGAATCCGGGAACGGCTCCCACCACCAGGTCCGCGCCGGCCACCGCGGAAGCCACCGCTCCTTCGCGGGAGAGGTCGGCGTGCATGGTCTCTATTCCCCGGTCGTCGGCGAATCTCTCCAGCGCCGCTTCCGAGGCGTCGCAGACCCTCACCCGGAACTCGCCATCCGACGCCAGGTCCCTGGCTGCCGCTCCCCCCACGAGACCTCCGCCCAGAACTGCGACTTTCATGGCTCACTCCCTTTCACCTGCGTTTGTGTATCCGCGCCTTTCATACGTAGCGGTACAGGAGGGAGACCCTTTCGGGATCAAGTCTTCCGCCTCCTGGAAGGTGCAGGACTTCAAGCCTCCCTTCCGAGGCTACCCTCCTGACCTGTGAGTGAAGCACTCGAAGAAGACCGTAGGCTTCTCCGTCCAGCTGCCCGCGGTTTTCCGGACCGATGGGAGCCCCGGCGCAGGCCTTCGGCCCGCCTGCGACCCAGTGCACGTCCGCCACCCTCCCCCCCCGCATTGACAGAACTCGAACGTCGCTTCGGCCGGAAGGGGTCCAGACCAGCTTCGACCAGCCCAGCAGCCGGAACCACGCTCCAAGACGAAGGTCCCTGGCGGCCGCCGCCAGTGTCCTTTTAAGGTGGCTGCAGACGGATACCGCGTCCAGGAACTCCCGGGGCTCACCGATATCGTCCTCACCCTTCGTTTCCTCCTCCCTGTCCCACAGCTTCCTTCCCGCCGCCAGCAGACCTTCCATGGTCATCGGAGCGGCGGGCGGGACCTCTTCCATGAACAGACTGAAACCCTCCTTCAGGGCTCCCTCCCTCAGGGGCAGGTAATCCAGGCCCAGCTCTTCGGAGCTGACGGTTTCTCCGGCATTCAGGGCGTGGAGCAGTTTTGGAAGGAGAAGGGCCGGCGAGCGAGAGAGCACAGGACCCCATGCAGCCCCGTCCCCCGTATTCCCGGATAGGAACAGGGTATCTTCACCCCTGTCCCGGAGCACTACGTTGTAGGGGGGGTCGTGCTCCCTTATGGTCTGGAACTCCAGCAGAGAGGCCTCCAGGGGTGTGGCGCATTCCTCCACCTCCACATGGTGTACCCGGGAGACCAGCTCAAGGGTCCTCTCCGGTCCCTTCCTCCTGGTGAAGTAGCTGTTGACCCTCCTTTTAAGGGACGCCGCCCTGCCGGCGTAGAGGACTCCTCCCTCCTTCGACAGGAAACGGTATACGCCGGGTGAGTCGGGCAGTGAAAGCCGATCTTCCCTTGGAAGGGGGTAGCTGAAGCCGGAGGTTTCCGGCGGAGGAGCGGAGAGCATCTCCCTCAGCTGTTCCAGGGTTGTCACTTCCGCCGCCTTCAGGTCTCCCAGCTCTCTCCTCCAGATATGGACCGTGGCCAGCACATGGTCTCGGGCCCTCCTGTGCCGTTCCATGCTCAGGCCCAGGTAGCCCGCCAGCGCCCTTATTCCCTTCCTGGGAAGTCCGGGGTAGAGCCTTCTGGCTATCTCCCTCGTGCATATGAATCGCGGCATTCCGGGTCCCTCCTCCCGCGGGGACAGGAGGGAGGCGATCCACCGTTCCTCGAATGGGGCGAAGTGAGCCACCGGGACCCTGCCGCGAAAAAGAGGGGGCAGCATCCTGGAGAGCTCGTCGCACGAGATACCGTCCCGCAGCATGTCATCGGTTATTCCCGTCAGCCCCGATATCCTGGGAGGAACGGTCTGGCCGCGGGGCAGGGCGACCAGGAATGAGTGCACGCGCACTTTCTCCCGGCCGTTCCCCGAAGGAAACCGTGCCCAGGCCATCTCCATCAGGTGTCCCCGGCCGGGGGAGGCCCCTGTGGTCTGGCAGTCGAACACCGAAACAGGCAGGGTATCCAGTGGTGTATCCATCAGCTGTCCCGGTCAAAGAAGTCCTTCGCCCACTGGAAATCACACCCGGCGTTCTCCGCCGCGGCCCTGTCCGCTTCCCGGTCTCCCACGAACAGCACCTCCGAAGGTTCGACCCCGTAGAGGTCCATGAGGCGGACCAGCATGCCGGCGGCCGGCTTGCGGCAGTCGCAGCCGCTTCGGGGGGCATGGGGACATATCTCCACAGTGCCCCGGGCGGGACTGAAACCGAAAGCCTGCCGGAAAGTATCCTCGAGGAGCTCCATCGCTGTCTCCCCGGAGAAGTACCCAACTCCCACTCCTCCCTGGTTGCTGGCGATGCCGTACCCTGTTCCCGGACCGTCGCCGGGGGGCGCCCACCGAAATTCCGACAGCTTTTCCGCAACACCGGGATACAGCTCCCATTCGCCGTCCCTGTTGGGGCAGGGCTGTCCCCGGACCGTGCAGTACCTCAGAGTTCCGTCCGCGTCGAAAATTATAAGGCGGTATTCCATTTGCGCGATCTCCCTGTCCTGTATGAAGTGAGGCGGCCGGGCCCGATGAGAGTTTAAGATACAACTTCGGTATGACTCGGCAAATATGCCGTGACAGGCCGAACCTTATATACTATAGGTAGATTTTCTAGAACCAACATGACAGGGGAATACCATGAAGAGATTGATCCCGATAATGGCCCTGCTCGTACTGCTTCCCTCCTCCTCCGCGGGCTTCGGATACCTCAACTCCGGGGGAGCGGGCACGCCGCTTCCGGGTTTCACCGCCCGTTCCGTGGCTTCGGGCGGCCTGAGGTCCATTGGACTCGAGGACGGCTCCTCAGTTCTCACAAATCCCGCCGGCATGAGCGGCCTGACGGGACCCGCCGTCACCCTCTCCATGGGTCCCGGCATAGGACGGGAGTTCATGCTTGACAGCCTGGGAGAGCACAAATCAAACTGGCTGAGCCTCTCCACGCTCTTCGCCGGCGTCTCGATGCCGGTAGGCCGGGAGTTCAGCGCGGGCGCAGCGCTGGCAAAGGTAACGGATATCTCCTACGATTTCTCCCACTACCAGTACGACTTCCAGCCGGGTCAGACCAGCTACCTCAGCGAGATAAGGGAACTCTCCATCACCGGAAGCATGTACGAGGCGGTGGGAGGCATTTCCTACAGCGCCGCCCGCTGGCTGGACCTGGGACTTTCGGCGGGAATGAGGTTCGGCTCCGCCAGCTACGATTCCAGCTACGTGGACGTGAATGACCATGACAACGATACCCTGGTCACCCGGGAGAGGGAATTCAGCTCTTTCTGCTGGCACGCCGGAATGGAGCTGCCCCTGGACTTCGCCCGAATTGGTCTGTCATGGGCGTCGGAGGATGACGATTATCCCGCCAGGGCAGCCATCGGAGGACTTCTGTACACCGATGGGGCCCGGCAGGGAGCAGTGGGGGCCGAAGTGGAGCTGGGAGACCCGGGCGGAAGGAATTCCACGGACGTCAAGCTCTTCGGACGGGGATTCCTCTCGTCCAGTCTGAGTTTTATGGGCGCCCTGACGTTCGGCACGCCGAACTACGAGAACGTGGATACTGAACTCCGGATGGGACTCTCCGTGGGCACAAGTCTGAGGCTGGGGAAGGTTGATCTGGACACCGGCTTCGCCTGGTCTTCCATGGCCAGGGACTCCTATTTCCTGGTGCCCGGAGAGCCTGACGAACTCAAGGAGAGCTTCGCCCTGATATCCTTTGGAATCACCTGGAGGCCCTGACCGAATTCTGTCCCACCATGGATGAGGAGTTGAAATGGAAGACATCTGGCTGCAGGTCAAGGAGCTGGCGGCCCTGTACGGCCTGAACATACTGCCCGCCATCGCCATATTCCTGCTGGGCAAGCTCGCCGCCACCGGCGTAAGGAGGCTTCTGCGAAAGATAATGCGGAAGAGGGACGTGGACC
>JAWOBF010000103.1:0-11628 GCA_046498225.1 Candidatus Aegiribacteria sp. | reverse complement strand
GAAAAATCCGTTGTGCATTCCAGCCTTCCGGTCCTCACCGCTTCCGCGATCCTGCCGGAGGGGATGTGCTTCAGGTAGCTTTGCCCGAGGGCTATCATTCGGGGCTTTTCCGGGTCCACGTCTATGCCTGTTACCCTGCAGCCACCCTCCACGAACTCAAGGGCCAGAGGCAGCCCCACGTAACCGAGTCCGATGATGGCCACCGAAGGATGTTCCGGGTCTTTGAGCCTTTCTAAGAATTTCATGCGTTTCTCCCGATACCGTAGTAGGTGAAACCGTTCTTTCTCAGTTTCACCGGATTGAACACGTTCCTTCCATCGAATACAACGGGGGTCTTCATCATATCGGCGATACGTGGAAAATCGGGTTCTCTGAATTCCGTCCACTCCGTTACCAGAACCAGCGCATCTGCATCCTTCAGAGCGTCGTACACGGAGGAGGCGTACCGCACCCTGTCTCCGAGAACCCGCTGAGCGTTCTCCATGGCCTGAGGATCGTAGGCCGCCACCGAGGCTCCCCTCTCCAGCAGTCCCTCTATCACCGTAAGTGCCGGGGCCTCCCTGATATCGTCAGTGTTGGGCTTGAAGGATATACCCCATACTCCTATGGTCAGTTCGCTCAGATCCTCCCCGAAATGGCCGGTGACCTTGTCGACCAGGAGCTTTTTCTGATCGTCGTTTACCTCGGTAACCGCCCTGAGGACCCGCAGTTCGATGCCGTTCTCCAGGGCTGTCTTCTGCAGCGCCCTTATGTCCTTGGGAAAACACGAGCCTCCGAAACCCGCTCCGGGGAAAAGGAAGCTGGGACCGATCCGCCTGTCCGAGCCTATGCCTGTTCTCACGTCATGAACGTCCGCCTTTACCACGTCGCACATGTTGGCTATCTCGTTCATGAAAGATATCCTGGTGGCCAGCAGGCTGTTGGCCACGTACTTGGTCATCTCCGCGCTGCGGTTGCTCATGACCAGCACCGGATTGTTGGTCCTTACGAAGGGTGAATAGAGTTCCCTCATGGTGTCCGCCACTTCCTCCGAATCGGTGCCGATCACCACCCTGTCCGGTTTCATGAAGTCATCTATGGCGCTGCCCTCCTTGAGGAACTCCGGATTGCTGACGATGTGGACCTCATGGGCGCTGTTCTTCTCTATCTCCTCCCGCACCAGGTCGGCGGTACCCACGGGAACCGTGCTCTTGTTCACCACTATCCTGGGACCGTCCATGTTGGCGGCTATGTCCCTTGCCACGGCCAGCACATGCTTCAGGTCCGCGGAGCCGTCCTCATCGGGGGGGGTTCCCACCGCTATGAAGATGATTGAGCTCTTCCTCACGGCTTCCGCTGTGTCGGTGGTGAAGGTCAGCCGCTTCTCCAGCGTGTTGCGCTGGATCATCGGTTTGAGACCCGGTTCGTAGATGGGGATGATACCCCGGTTGAGGTTATCTATCTTCTTCCTGTCATTGTCTACGCATATGACGTCATTGCCCATCTCGGACAGGCAGGTCGCAGCAACTAGCCCGACGTAACCGCTTCCAACAACTGCTATGTGCATTTTTCCTCCAGTACGATACTGATGTGAGCCGGTGACAGAGAAGAATAAGACAAAATCTCCGCGGTGTAAACTAACTTTCTCTGAAGAATCTCCTGTCGTCCCTGCGAATTGTGGAGCCCCTGCCGTCGAAAAGCTCGGCCCACCTCAGGGCGTCCTTCCTCGAAACACCGAGGTGATCCCGAAGTTCCGCCAGCGCAAAGCCGTTCTCTCCGAATCTTTCCCGGACCCCGGCCTCCACCTCCTCCACCATACGCGAGGTCAGAAGGACACCTTCCGCGAGTTCCAGCAGAAAGCCTCTCTCCAGAAGGGACCGCGCCAGGCGTTCATCCTTCGCCGCATCCCTGGAATATCCCCTGAAACCGGCGGAATCCACTTCCGCAGAGAGTTTCTCCACCGCCTCCCGCCATTCCGGCGGTATCGCTTCCGGCCGGTCACTCAGGGCTATCCATCCATCCCTTTTCCGAATGGTTCCGTTTTCGAGAAGCTCGTCCAGGACCAGCCGGACCATCCACTGGGGAAGGCCGCTCAGTATCCTGGAAGGCTCCGAAAGGGGAAACCCCGGGCTCACCGGGTTCATCTCATGATGCTTCGCAAGGCGTTCGGTCAACTTATCGCAGGCTCCGTCCAGAATGCTCCTATCAACCGCCCGGGCGGCGGCCCCGGACCCCGTCAGGGCCACGGAGCCTTCCTCCGCCATGCTCTCCAGGGTCTCCAGTATCTCCGCGGAAGGACGGGAAGTCTCCCCGGCGGCGTCCTTCACCGTTGTTCCATGCGAGCCGGCCTTGCGCAGCATTTCCGTCAGGATGTCCTTCAGGTCCCCTGTCTCCAGCACCTCCAGGTGGGACACCCTGTCTTCCGCGTACTTCTTCCTTACCTTCCGGGTGCCGGTCTCCAGTACGGTGCCTCCTCCTATGGTGACGACGGGGGAGTAGCTCCTTATCACGAATCTGTCGCCCGGCAGGGCCACCACGGGGGATTCCATCTGAAAATGAACGTAACCCGAAGTGCCGGGAGCCACGACGTTCCCCTCGACCGGAACGGCCCTCGCCATGACTTCCGCGGTGCCGGTATGGAACCGGACCCTCTGGTGTCTCTTCAGTGGCTCGGCCGTCTCTATCATAGTGATGCTGGTATCAAGGCTCTCCCGCACCTGGAGGTAACCGGGGTCGCCCACGCAGGAGCCCCTGTGAACCTCATCCTTGTGGAGGCCGGCCAGGTTCAGGGCTATCCTGTCCCCGGCGGACCCTGATGGAACGTCCTTTCTGGTGTTGACCCTCATCTCCCTCACCCGGTACTTTCCGCCGCCGGGCATCAGCTCCAGCTCCCGGCCGGGGGAGACCGACCCGGAGATGGCGGTTCCCGCCACTATGGTGCCGAAACCCTCCAGCACGAATACTCTGTCTATGTCCAGCCTGAACCTCTCCCCGCTCCTTCTCCGACCGGTATCCATGGCGATGCGGACAAGTGCCTGTCTCAGGTCCTCCATACCGGCGCCGGAGATGGACGACACTCTGTGGACGGGCGTTCCGGCGAAGACGGTATCCTGGAAGTAATCATGGATATCCATCTCCACCAGGTCCTGCATTTCCGTGTCCACAAGGTCGCATTTGGTCACCGCCACCAGGCCCCTTTCCACGCCCAGGAGCCTGAGAATGTCCAGATGCTCCCGGGTCTGGGGCATGATGCCCTCGTCCGCCGCCACTACCAGCAGGAAACAGTCAACGGTGGCGGTACCCGCCACCATCTGCCGAATGAAGTTCTCGTGTCCGGGAACATCTATGAAAGCCAGGAGGCCACCGTCGGGCAGGGGCATGAACACATAGCCCAGTTCGATGGTTATTCCCCGTTCCTTCTCCTCCTTCAGCCTGTCCGGGTCGGTTCCGGTGAGGTACTTGACCAGCTGGCTCTTCCCGTGGTCGATATGACCGGCGGTACCGATTATCACCCCCATAGTTCCCCGGCCGCGTCATTCACAAGGCCTGCCAGCAGGGAGGGCTCGCCGGGCTGCAGGGTACGCATGTCCAGCTTCAGCAGACCTTCCTCGATCCTCGAGGCCACCGCCGGGTCTCCCAGCCGCAGCTTCCGGGCAAGGGCCTCTCCGTCCGGGGTTCTCAGCCCCACCCCCACGGACGGTATGGCGTAATCCGGCAGCGAACCGCTTCCGGTGTAGCTGTCGGTCCGAATAACTTCCGCGGAGCAGGAACCGGGCAGGTCCAGCATGGCAACGAATTCCTCCGCCGTTTTCCGGAGCTCCCCGGTAGAGATGGAGAACATCCTGTAGAGAGGATGGTTCTCCACCAGGTAATCCCGGCCCTCCCTGAACAGGGCCAGGGAGGCCTCCAGGGCTGCTATGGTCAGCTTGCCCACCCTGAGGGCGCGGGCCAGCGGATGCTTCTTTATCATTCGGATATACTTCTCTTCGCCTGTTATGATCCCGGCCTGGGGACCCCCTATGAGCTTGTCCCCGGAGCTTGTTACCACAGAGGCTCCGGTCTCTATGCTCCCGCGCACGGTGGGCTCGGAGGGAAGGCCGAAGTGCTTCAGGTCTATGTAGGACCCCGCTCCCAGGTCGTCCACCACGGGAATGCCAAACTCCCGTCCCAGTTCCACCAGCTGCTCCAGCGGGACCTCCGAAGAAAATCCCTTTATCCTGTAATTGGAGGGGTGGACCCTGAGTATGGCGGCCGTGTTCTCGGTGATGGCTTCCCGGTAATCCCTCAGATGGGTCCTGTTGGTGCATCCCACCTCCCGCATCACGGCCCCGCTCTGCTTCATCACGTCCGGTATCCTGAAGGAACCGCCTATCTCCACCAGCTGGCCCCTGGAGACCACCACTTCCCTTCCCCGGGCAAGGGCCGAGAGGACCAGCAGTGTGGCCCCGGCGTTGTTGTTGGCCACTGTGGCCGCCTCGGAGCCGGCCAGCTCGCATATGAGCCTCTCCGTGTGAATATCCCGGTGGCCCCTCTTCCCGGTCTCCCTGTCCCACTGCAGGACGCTGTAGCCCCGGGCGACCCTTGTCACGGCGGCCACGGCGGATTCCGGAAGGCAGGCCCTGCCAAGCGCGGTATGCAGCACGACACCGGTAGCGTTTATAACGTCCGTCATGCTGGAGCCGGCAAGGGTGTCCAGCATATCGGCTGCGGCCAGAACCAGCTGCTCCGGCGAGGGCGGCCGCCCGCCTTCCAGAACAACCGACCTGGCCTCCTCAATGGCCCGCCTGCAGGATTCAGTGACGGCCCCCTGCGGAGCGTCCGGGCGCACTTCAAGAAGCTGCCCGGCAAGTTCGTGCACCGCCGGAAGCTCTCTAAGTCTCAGGTTGATATCATTCTCCTTCATGCCTGGAACTCCCTGTCCTGCTGGTAGGACTTGGCGCCGATGAGGTTGATGGAGTTCTTCGGGCACTTGGGAACGCAGAGCCCGCAGCCGATGCATTTCTCTATGTCCACCTCGTGCCTTTCCTTCAGCTCGCCGGAAATCGCGTCCACCGGGCACACCTTCGCGCAGAGCGTGCATCCCACGCAGCTGCTGTCTATGTAGGCCCTGGGCCTGGCGGGGGCGCCGTCTATGATGGCGCCGGTGGGGCATTCGGTGGCGCACAGGCCGCAGTTTATGCATTTGTCCGGGTCGATTACCGCAAGGAAGTCGTCCACGGTGACGGCGTCCACCGGGCATACCTTCTCGCACTTTCTGCATGCTATGCAGGCCACGGTGCAGGCCTTTCTGGCCACCCCTCCCTTGTCCCTGCTGGAGCAGGCCACCACCACCTCTCGGTCCACCGGCCACAGCGCTATTATGTCCTTGGGGCAAACCGCCACGCACTTGGCGCATCCGGTGCAGGCGTCGTCGTCCACCACCGGAACGCCGTTGTCCCCCATCTCGATGGCGTCGAAAGGACATACCGCCACGCAGTCGCCGAAGCCCAGGCAGCCGTAGGAGCAGGTCTTCTGACCCCCCATCACCATGGAAGCGGAGACACAGTCGCCGGGGCCGTGGTACTGGAAACTGTCGGAGGCGGAATGTCCCCCGTTGCAGTGCACCCTGGCCACCAGCCGGGCCTTCTCGCCCACCTCGCTCCCCACGGCTTCGGCAATCTTCAGGTTGATCTCCGCGCTGGCCGCCACGCAGCCGTCGGGGGGAGCCTCCCCCCTTGCCACCGCCTCGGCGAACTGGACGCACCCGGGGTAGCCGCAGCCCCCGCAGTTGGCCCCTGGAAGGATGCTGTTGATCTTCTCCACCCTCGGATCCCTGGCAACTGCCAGCTTGCGCGCGGCGTAGGCCAGTCCCAGCCCGAGGATGAGTCCCATGGCGCCCAGCACCAGGGCGGGATTGCCCACAGAATCGGCCAGTGATTCCTGGCCCGGCAGGATAACCGTCAGTATCGCGGGAATGTTCATGTCAGCCCCCCAGTCCGGCGAAGCCGAGGAAGGCCATGGACATCACACCGGCCACCAGGAAGGCCACCGGCTTGCCCTTCAGTGCCGGGGGCACGTCGGCCAGTTCCAGCCTCTGCCTCAGGCCGGCCATCAGCACCAGCGCCAGGGTGAAGCCTATTCCCGCGGCGATGGCGTGCACAAGCGAGTAACCCAGGCTGTACTTCTCGTCGATGTTCAGCACCGCAACACCAAGAATGGCGCAGTTGGTGGTGATGAGGGGCAGGAATATTCCCAGGGCCTGGTAGAGTGTGGGGCTGAACTTCTGAAGTATCATCTCCACCAGCTGAACCAGGGATGCTATTATCAGTATGAAGGCTATGGTCCTCAGGTATGTCAGCTCCATAGGGACCAGCAGCAGGTTGAAGACCGTCCAGGAGCCCAGGGTGGCAAGGGTCATGACAAATATGACCGCGGCGCCCATCCCCAGCGCGGAATCCAGCTGCTTGGAGACGCCCAGGAAAGGACAGATCCCCAGGAAGCGGGAGAGCACGAAGTTGTTCACGAAGATGGCCGATATGATTATGGCCATCATCCTCCCCAGGTCGAAGCCGGAACTTCCGGTTTCCGGAGCCGAGAGAAGGGCCGATAGAAGCATCGTGGAGTTCATCGCTGTCCACCTCCTCTGCGTTTCTCAAGTATGTTGAAGAACCCCAGTATGAATCCCAGCAGTATGAAGGCCCCCGGGGCCAGAATGGCTATAAGAAGGGGCTGCTCCTGAAAACGGGACCCCAGCAGGTTGATGTTCAGCCATGTCCCGTTGCCCAGAAGCTCCCTGAAGGTGGCCAGTATCACCATGGCCAGCGTGAAGCCCAGTCCCATGCCCACGGCGTCCGCCAGCGAGTTGAGCACCGGGTGCCTGTTGGCGAAGCCTTCCGCCCTGCCCAGTATTATGCAGTTCACCACTATGAGCGGAATGAAAATTCCCAGGCTCCGGTGCAGGTCCGGCAGGTAGGCGTTCATGACCATGTCCACCAGGGTCACGAACGTGGCGATTATGACTATGTAGCACGGTATCCTCACCTTGGAGGGAATGAGGTTCCGCAGAAGGGAGACCAGGAAGTTCGAGCTTATCAGCACGAAGGTGGCCGCGGCTCCCATGCCGAGAGCGTTCTCCACCGAGGTGGTAACCGCCAGGAACGGGCACATGCCGAGCGCGAGCTTGAAGACCGGGTTCTCCCGGTAGATGCCGTTGGTAAGGTCTCTGACCAGGCTCATTCCGCACCTCCTTCCCCGTCGGTCCGCGGTTCCTCGGGACAGCTCTCCGTCTCCTGTTCCACAACGCCGAACAGGCCCGCCTCCTCCATGGCCTCGAGACCCTCCCTCACGGAATTGGTCACCGCCCTGGAGGTTATGGTGCTGCCGGTTATGGCGTCTATATCCCCGCCGTCCTTCGCCAGGACTATCTCCCAGGCGGAACGGCCGCTGTAATGTTCTATGAGTTTGGAGGGGTTCTCCACGTTGGCGCCCAGTCCCGGCGTCTCCTGCTGCAGGAGAATGGTGGAGCCGGCCACGGTCCCGCCGGCGTCCACTCCCACCATTGTCTGAATGGTGCTGGAGTAGCCCTTTCCGTACGCTATGAACAGGTAGCCTATGCGGGAGGTGTCCGGAGGGACGGAAACCTTAACCACTTCCAGTTCGTGGTCCACTCCGGCGTAGGGATTCTCCAGCCCCTCCACCGTGAGGGAATCGAATCTCAGGCTGTCCCCGGGACTGAGGTTCTCCGCCACCTGTCTCATGGCGTTCTGCTTGTCCATCTCCTTCTGCTCGGCTATCATGGGCGCGGTCCTGCTGTTGACAAGCCCCAGGGCCACGGCGGCCACCAGCGCTACCAGCATCAGGACAAGGCCCAGCTTCAGCATCTCAGCCATTGTCTGTCACCTCCCCGAAGACCCTGGGTCTGGTGTATCTGTCTATCAGAGGAGTGGCGAGGTTCATGAGCAGTATGGAGTAGGAGCACCCCTCGGGATACCCGCCCCACCTGCGGATGACCATGGTGATGAGGCCGGCTCCCAGCCCGAAGATAATCCTGCCCCTCGGCGTAACCGGTGTGGTGACCATGTCGGACACCATGAAGATGCCTCCCAGGACCACTCCACCGGAGAGCACGTGGAACACCGGGTCTCCGTTGAACCAGCCGCTTCCGCCGAAGATCCACGCGAACAGGGCGACGGTTCCCAGGTAGCTCAGGGGAAGCCTCAGCTCGAGAACACCGCGCATCACCAGGTAGATGCCGCCGACCAGCAGCAGGATGATGGAGGTCTCCCCCAGGCAGCCGCCCCTTCTTCCCACAAGCAGGTTGCGGTAGGTGGAGGCGCTGTAGAGGGCCGTCCTCACGGAACTCGCCTGCTCCTCCGCGTACTCCGCCGCGACCAGGTCCCCCTCCTGACGCGCGTTCCGCGCGGTAGCGTCGAGGTCGAAGGTCTGTTTAAGAACGTTTAGAGGTGTAGCGCCGGACACGGCGTCCACTTCGGGAATGGAACTCATCTCCTCCATGGTGATGGCGCTGGTCCCGAAGGGGGTTTCCTCCCCGTAGCGCCATGCCTCCGGAGGGGTCCATCCCGCGGTCATCAGGACGGGAAAGCTCGCCACCAGGAAGGCCCTTCCCAGCAGAGCGGGGTTCACGATATTGTGTCCCAGCCCCCCGAAAGCCTGTTTTCCAACCACTATCGCGAAGGCGGTACCCAGCACTGGCAGCCACAGGGGAACTCCCGATGGAAGGTTGTACGCCAGAAGCATTCCGGTGACGATGGCGCTGCCGTCGAGCGCGAAGCTCACCGGTCTCTTCATGAACTTGAGGCACAGGTACTCCGCGCCCATCGCCGTGGCCACGCTGATGAGCACGATGAACAGCGCCCTGGGACCGAAGAACCAGGTGGCCGCCGCCAGGGCGGGAAGCAGGGCGATAACAACGTCGAACATTATCTTGCGGGTGGTCTGGCTGGAGATGACGTGAGGAGACATCGCCAGTTCGAATTTTCTGGGCTGTGCCATTTACGCCTCCTTCCCCCTGTTGGACCTGATGGCGTCCTGGGCTTTCTTGATGTAATGCACGAGATACCTGCCCGCGGGGCACACGTAGCTGCAGGTTCCGCAGGCCATGCAGTCCAGCGCGCCGAATTCCTCGGCCAGGTCCCAACGCATGTTCTCCGAAGCCTGCGCTATGAGGTTCGGGGTCAGGCGAAGGGGGCAGGCGTCCACGCATTTGCCGCAGCGTATGCACGGCCCCTCGGCGGCCTCCCTGGCCTCCGCAGCGGTAAGGGCCAGCACTCCGCTGGTGCCCTTGGTTACCGGGACCTCATCGGTGAAGAGGGAGATGCCCATCATCGGCCCGCCGCTCACCAGTCTCTCCACGTCCTCGGTGTATCCGCCGGACTCCTCTATCAGCCGCGTGAATAGCGTACCGACGCAGGCGTCGTAGTTGCCGGGGGAGGCGACGCCGCCTCCGGTCACCGTGATTATCCTTCGAAGGGAAGGCTCTCCATCCCTTACAGCCCTGGCCACCGCTGCCGCCGTCCCGACGTTCTGGACCACCACGCCTATGTCCAGGGGAAGTCCCCCGGAGGGTACCTCCCTGCCTACCGCCGCGTCTATCAGCTGTTTCTCAGCTCCCTGAGGGTAGCTCACCCGCAGGGGAAGCACCTCGCGGCCCTTTTCCTCCATCACGCTGATGGCGTCCGGCTTGTTCACCTCGATGCCTATCAAGCACCGCTGGACCCCCAGGGCGTAGGCCAGTATGTCCATTCCCAGTATTATGTCGTCCGGGTTCTCCAGCATCAGGCGGTGGTCTGCGGTAAGGTAGGGCTCGCATTCCACACCGTTGATGATAAGCGTGTCTATCTTCTTGTCCGGCGGAGGGGAGAGTTTCACGTAGGTTGGGAAGCTGGCTCCGCCCATGCCGCAAACACCGGCCAGCTTTATCCTCTCTATTATCTCCTGGGGGGAATGGGCGCTGTAATCGTCCCATCCCTGGAATACGCTTCCGCCCTCCTCGGATTCGGTCTCAATTATCACCGCCGGTCCCGTCCTCCTGTGGGGCATGGGAACATCCTCCACGGACAGCACGGTACCGTTCACCGGAGAATGCGTAGGCAGGCTGATGAAGCCGCTCTGCGCGCCTATTTCCTGTCCTCTTTTGACCTTGTCTCCCTTGGACACCACGGGACTGGAGGGAGCGCCGAGATGCTGGCATAGCGGCACCCTGACCTTCTCCGGGGCGGGTATCCTCCTGATGGGCTGGTCCGACGAGAGGTTCTTGTGTCCGGGAGGGTGGGTACCCCCCCTGAAAGTTCTGGCCTTGGTCATATGCCTCCTCGGTTTCCGGTCTGATGCTACTTCAGAAGCTTGTCCAGCTCTTCCTTGAACTGGGATACGTCCTTGAATTTCCTGTACACGCTGGCGAAGCGCACATAGGCCACCTGGTCGACTTCATGCAGGAGCTCCATGACCCGCTCGCCGATGAACTTCACGGAGACCTCCTCCGGGAACTCCTCGGTAATCTTGGCGATGACCCGGTCTATGAGTTCTCGCAGCTCCTCCGCCGATACAGGCCTCTTCTCGCAGGCCCTCTCCACGCCCTTCTCCAGCTTGTGCCGATCGAACGGCTCCCGCCTTCCGTCGTTCTTCACCACCACGGGGAAAGACTGCTCGATGTACTCGTATGTGGTGAACCGGTAGCCGCACTCGGCGCATTCCCTCCTTCGCCTGGTCGCCTCCCCGTCCCGCACCGTACGGGAATCTATCACCCTGTCATCCATGCTGGAACAGCGGGGACATTTCATGCGTTAACTCCATAACCGGTTCATCGAATGATAAGGAACAAAATCCCTCCGGACTGTACAAGTACGCAGAATAATAGTAAATATCCTTGACGAGGTACACCGTTATCAATAGAATCATCGGGTTCCTGCGGTGGGAGTAGTTCAGTTGGTAGAGCCCCTGACTGTGGATCAGGTGGTCGCCGGTTCAAGTCCGGTCTCCCACCCCACAATGCGTCCCTAGCTCAATTGGCAGAGCAACGGACTCTTAATCCGTAGGTTCCGGGTTCGATTCCCGGGGGGCGTACCAGATAGTCCGCGGGGCCCCTGCGCCCCGCGGTACTATATTACATACGCAATGCGCCCGTAGCTCAGCTGGATAGAGCAGCGGACTTCTAATCCGCAGGCCACAGGTTCGAATCCTGTCGGGCGTACCAACAAGGGGACGGAGGCTGCACCTCCGTCCCCCTGCTTTTTTCACAGGATTCGGACCTCGAATCAAAGATTCGAACGGTGAGTATACCCTGAGCGAGCGCAGCGAGTCGAAGGGAATCCCGTCGGGGGTACCAAAGTTCCAAAAGGCTGTCAGGAGACTCTCCGGCAGCCTTTCTCTCATCATAGACCTTCTTCGTATCTACAATCATGTCATACGGTTGCCGGAATTCAGCCGACAGCGTTCCGTCTTGCCAGTTTGTAAACTTTGCTCCGGTAAGACTGTAAAGTTTCGGCCGGCGAAAGTGTAAAGTTTGCTCCGGCGTAAGCACCATGATCTTCTACTTCCTTAAGAGCATCAGCAATCGCATAGAATACAGTACTCATCCTAAGTTCTTCTTCAGTATCCTCAGGTACTTTTTCATCAAAACTCGATATGATTAATCCCATTAAATGTACAAAT
>JAWOBF010000083.1:0-22372 GCA_046498225.1 Candidatus Aegiribacteria sp. | reverse complement strand
TCGATTATCTGCTCCACATTTATCTCCTCCGCCTCGGCTTCGAAGGAGAGTATTATCCTGTGGCGGAGGACATCGTGGGCAACTTCCTTGACAGTTCCCGGATGTACGAAGGCGTTTCCCTGCAGCAGCGCCCTGGCCCTGGAGGCAGCCAGGAGTGCCAGTGTCCCCCTGGGGCTGGCTCCCACGGATATGAGGTCTTCCAGGTCCCTCAGACCCGCCTGCTTCGGGTGGCGGGTGGCGGACACGAGTCTGACCATGTAATCCATGACGGGGTCCTCCACCAGGATGGAAGCTGCCAGCCGCTGAAGCTCGACTATCCTCTCCGGTGTGGTGACCGGCTGGACCGGGGGAACCGGCTTGCCGCCCATCCTCTTGAGTATCTCCATCTCCTGTTCGGCCGTGGGGTAGTCCACCTTGAGCTTGAGGAGGAACCTGTCAACCTGGGCTTCCGGAAGAGGGTACGTACCCTCCTGCTCGATAGGGTTCTGAGTAGCCATCACGAAAAACGGCACCGGCAGAGGGTGGGTCTGTCCGCCGAAAGTGACCTGGCGCTCCTGCATGGATTCCAGCAGAGCGCTCTGTACTTTCGCAGGCGCCCTGTTGATCTCGTCGGCAAGTATGAACTGGGCGAAAACGGGACCTTTCCTGGCAACGAATGTATTGGTCTCCGGTTTGAAGATCATGGTTCCGGTAAGGTCCGTGGGAAGAAGGTCGGGCGTGAACTGCATTCTGGAAAAGGTGGCCTTTACACACCGTGAAAGGGTTCTGGCCGCCAAAGTCTTGGCCAGGCCGGGAACTCCCTCGATGAGTACATGGCCGTCGCAGAGCAACGCAGTTACCAGGCCCAGGCGAAGCTCCTCCTGTCCGACTATGACACTGGAGAAGGCGGAGTTCAGGTCGTTCAGAAGAGCGTATTCGGATGAGATCCGCTCATCCAGTTCCTCAACCACTTCTCTAGACATCCATCTCCCTTCTGGCTTTTTCTATGTAATTCCTTGCTGTTTTTTCATAGTCGGCGAGGCTTGCCCGGGTTCCAGCCTCGAACCTCATGACCAGAACAGGCTGCGTGTTGGAGGCGCGCACAAGTCCCCAGCCGTCGGGAAAGGTTATCCTGGCGCCGTCAATGGTATTGACTTCGTACCCGTCATCCTCCAGCAGCCGTGTAACCCGGGCCACCAGCTGGAACTTGTGTTCGTCCCGGCAGTCCTCCCTGATCTCCGGAGTGGTATGAAGGTCCGGCAGACCCTCGAGATAACTGTGGAGAGGCTTCCTATCGGAAGCTATTATCTCCATCAGCCTCAGGGACGCGTACAGGGCGTCGTCGTATCCGTAGTACCTGTCGCGGAAGAAGATATGGCCGCTCATCTCCCCTGCGAGCATCGCGTTCTCCTCCGTCATGGCCTTCTTGATAAGAGAATGCCCGGTTGGGGACATGACCGCCCTCCCCCCTGCCCTCCGCACTTCATCGAAGAACAGTCTGGAAGCCTTTACCTCCGAGATGATGGTGGCTCCGGGGTTGTGCTTCAGCAGAGTCCTCGCGAGGATGATGAGCAGTCTGTCCCCCCAGATTATGTCGCCGTTGTCATCTATTACGCCAAGTCTGTCGGCGTCGCCGTCAAATGCCAGGCCAAGGTCGGCCTTTTCCCTGATGACGGATTTCCTGAGCTGGTCCAGGTTCTTTTCCACGGTAGGGTCGGGGTGATGGTTCGGAAACCTTCCATCCATATTGCAGAAGAGGGGCACCACCCTGCAGCCCAGCATTTCCAGCAGTTCCACCGACGGGTCTCCGCCGGTACCGTTGCCGGCGTCTACCACCACCTTCAGGGACCTGTCCAGGGAGAACTCCCCCAGCAGTCTCTCAAGGTAGGCCTTCCTCGGGGAAATGGCGCTGATTTCCGCCCCATCGGCCGGACGGTCGGATATTTCCATTCCCTCCATGCGCAGTCGAATGTCATTTATGGAATTTCCGTGAAGGGTGTTCAGTCCGGCCATTATCTTGAACCCGTTGTACTCCGGAGGATTGTGGCTCCCGGTTATCATTACCGTTACATCAGGCCTCAGGGTGTGAGCTGCGAAATAGGTCATGGGAGTGGTCTGGACACCAAGGTCGACAACGTTGCATCCTGAGCGGAGCATTCCGGAGGAGAGCCAGTCCATCAGCTGCGCTCCGGAGTTTCTGCAGTCCCTTCCTACCGCTGCCGTCCCTCCCGCCATCTCTCCCAGGGCCTTACCCAGCCTTACGGTGAAGTTCCTGTCCAGGTCACGCTGGAACACTCCCCTGATGTCGTATTTTCGGAATACGCTTCTGTTCATGGTCATGGTTGCCTTCCTTCGCCTGCCTTCAGGGGAAGCTCCACTGTGTACTGCAGGGATTCGGCGTCCTCGGTGAGCCATCCGTCGTGAGCGCTCACGATCTGCCGGGCCAGTTCGACTCCGAAGGCGGACTGCTCCGAGTCCTTCTGTCTGCTGCCCCTGCAGCTCAGGCAGAGGCGGACTGTCTTGGGGCTGGCCTTGAGCAGAACGTGTATCAGGGCTCCGTTGCCCATGGCCCTGGTAATCTCCGACAGGATATTGTCCAGGGCATGCCTGAGGTAGTACCTGCTACCCGAGACATATATGTCCTCATCCAGGGAAAGGGCCAGCGAGATGCCGCGCTCCGAGAAGGTATCGTTCCATCCATCGAGTGTTTCGAAAAGCAGGCCGTCCAGTGAAACGGCAGCGGTTTCCATGCCTTCGGGCTGAGACCCCTGCGTAAGGTCCATGTTCTCCAGGGTGGCCAGCTCCTTCATCAGATTGAGGAAATTCTCTATCTCCTCTATCTCCACAGTGAGCAGGGCGAGCTGCTCCCGGACCTCGGGCGATCTGTCCAGGGGCCGGGAGAGTTCTATCACCGTCTCCTTCACCGCCTCCAGGGGTTTTTTCAGGGATGTGCCTATCCTGGAAAGCATTCCGGATTTAAGGGCTTCCAGGTCATCCAGCTCCTTCTTCAGGAGGTCCAGACTGTTCTCCAGCTCCCTTATTCTCGCCTGGAATTCAAGTTTTTTGCGGCGGTTGAGTTCCATGCTCATCAGAATGGCCAGGAAGACCAGGAAGATGACGTATATGGGCAGCGTTATCAATTCAGTCCAGCTCCTCAAGCTTCCCCGCGACCACTACTTTCATGCCGGTGGCACGCTCGATATGGCCGGGGGTCTGGTCGTCTATGGTAATCATCTCGTGGTTGAACATCACTGACGGCAATATCAGTCTATTATAAGAGGTGGAAAGTCCGCTGACAGTTCTGGCCACGTCCGACCCGGAGATGAGGCCGGCCACTCCCACCTGTTCTCCCAGGAACCTGTTCTCCACGGCCTTCACCAGGTAATCGCTTCCACTGAGCGCCCGCCGTATGAAGGGAGCGGCAAGCGACCCCGTACATACTATTCCCCCTCCCCGGTAACTCCTGCTTCCGGAGGAGGGGAGCTCCGACAGCATGCCTATCCCGTTCTCCCTCAGGGTGCAGCCGCGGTAGTATTCCGATGGGGGAATATTCCTGCCGGCCAGGAGGAAGAGCTCATCGGAGGGATATATCCACCCTCCCCGGCCCCTTCCGGCAGCCCTGGCCCGGAATCGGTGACAGATATCGATGATGTCTGCGGCCTCTCCGGCGGTTGGACGTCTGACCTCCGGCAGTCCCTCCCGGAATCGGGTGAGACCTGCGGGGACCACTCCCACCGATCTGACACCTTCCACCGAAAGCAGGTCCTCCGCGGTTCTCTCGAGATGGTGTCCGTCGTTCAGGCCGGGGACCGCTACTACCTGTGTCTCTATTTCGATCCCCGCCCGGGACAGTGTGTTCAGCCAGTCCATCACAGGCTGGTCCCTTCCGGTTCCCAGTATCCTGCCCCTCAGGCGGGGGTCCGTGGCGTGAACTGATACATGTACGGGCGAAAGTCGTCTTTTCACGGCGAACGCGACATCTTCCTCGCTGAGGGTGACGTAGGTTCCCTGAAGGAAGGAATATCTTATGTCATCATCTTTTACTCGAAGCGAGGGCCGCACTCCCGGAGGCAGCTGATCCACGAAGCAGAAAACGCACTTCTTTCCGCATACCCGGGGGGTCTGACCCCGGAACGTGAGACCCCAGTGGCTTCCGGGCAGACGTCTCAGCCTGATATTTCTTGTGGTGGCTGCCCTGGTGTATTCTATACTTGCGAATGTTCCGTCCGCGGCGAAGAGGAAATCTATGAAATCATCCACCGGATGGCCGTTGCAGGATATGAGGATGTCCGTTCTTCTGAGCCCTGCTGCGGAAGCGGGCGAGGGTGAGCCGACCGATTCTATGCGAAGCAAGTATTACTCCAGGGAGTGCTGCACCTTGACCATTTCCGGGTCCAGCTTGGACGCGGCGGCCAGTTCCCTGTCCGCCTGGGAAGTTCGACCGGTTGCCCTGTAGACGTCGGCAATGGCCAGGTGGAAACCTACGGAGGACCTGAGGTCTCCGGCGGCGGTGGAAAGTCCCTTCCTGAAGTGATCCTCCGCTTCATCGAAGCGCTCGAGATGAAGGCAGCACCTGCCGAGCATCTCTCTGGCCTTCATTCGGAAATCGGGGCTCTTGAGAACCTGCTCGAACTCCGAGAGGGCTTCGCGGTAGAGTCCCATCTCCATGTATGCTATTCCAAGGTCGTAGTGGGTATTGTAGTCGTCTATGGGTACCGCGGTATCGATACCCTCCTGGAACTCCTTGATTATCGAAGCAAGGGCCTTGGCGGAATTCTTGTCGAACTTGCGGTCGATATCGGCCAGGATCATGGCTATGTCGGTGTAATCCTCGCTGTCCGCGAGTCCCGGCCTGATCCCTTCCATGAGGGTTCTCGCCATCTCGAAGCTGGGATCCACCGAAACGGCCTTCTCCAGAGATGCCAGAGCTTCATGGGGACTGTCGTTGAGCAGGTAGGCAACAGCAAGCCTGTAGAATGCTCTCGCCTGGCCTTCCGTGTCCATGGCCTTTCTTATTCTTACTATCTCCTTGGCGGCGCTCAGGGATTCGGGGCAGATGTCGAGAACGCCTTCCAGGAGCTCGAAAACCATGTACTCCCTCTCATTGGCCCGATAGATCGTGCAGGCCCTGAGGTAGGAGTCTATGGCTCCGTAGAAGTCCCCCACCTCGAGGAGGAGGTTGCCCAGTTCAACGTAACCCAGTCCGTCGCCCCTGGACCTGTCCAGGTTCCTCCGCATGTCCTCTACCTGCAGTGAAAGCGCTTCCTGGAGCTGTCTGGCGGAGACCAGGTTCATTCCCACGAGAATATCTCCCAGTTTCATTTCAGGCTCGTTGTCCTTCTGGATATCGAGGGCCTTGAGGACATCGGATGCTTCCAGGAGGCCTTCGGCGATAAAATACTCGCCTATTCTCTTTCTTTCCAAAGGACTGAAGGTATCCTCCATATCATCGTAGGTGTCACCCTCGAATGATTCCAGGAAATCCGTCTCCTCGAATTCCACTTCCTCCAGTACGGCGGTAGGCGCTTCATTGTCAGCAGCTGCCGGCTCCGGGGATGGCGTCTGCGCCACAGGTTCCGGTTCAGGCACAGGTTCAGGCTCCGGTTCAGGCTCCGGTTCGGGCTCCGGCTCGGGTTCCGGCTCGGGTTCCTTCTTCACCGGCTTTTTCTTTTCCGGTTCGGGCTCCGGCTCGGGCTCCGGCTCGGGTTCCTTTTCCTCCGGTTCAGGTTTCGGTTCGGGTTCAGGTTTCGGTTCGGGTTTTTTCTTCACCGGTTTCGATTTCGCCTGTTCAGGTCTCAGCTTTCTCATGAGTTTGCCGAGCATGGATTCCAGCTGGGCCTGTTCCTTCAGACCTCGCTCCATGGCGGTGCTGATGGCATACTTCAGGGAAACCTCATCTTCGTTGGCGGCGGCGACCTTGGCGAACCGGATGACCCATTTGCTGTCCTCGGGTTCGAGGCGCATCATGGCATGGCAGGATTTGAGGACCGGCAGTTCCTTCAGTGAAGGTTTCGATTTAAGGTACATGAGATATTCCTGCTTGGCGTCCTCGAACTTCTCCTGCAATTCGTAGCTGACAGCCTTGATATAGTGGGCCATGGCGCAGGTGGTATCGACCCTCAGGGCCTTTCGGGCCACGGACAGAGCGGCAGAATGAAGACCTGCGTTGCAGTAATACTGTCCCGCCAGACCGAAATGCTTAAGGGCCTCTTCCTTGCGGTCGAGCTTCATGAGGACGTCGCCCAGGGTATTGTGTATGGAGGCTTCCTCAGGGTCGTTGTCCATCATTCTGTTCAGTATTTTCTCAGCGCTGTCGTACTTGCCTTCCTGGATCAGCTCCTGGACCCGTCGCCGCTGCTCAATATCAATCATCATTCATCCTCTGGCTGAACTGCAGTTTTCAGCTCTCCTCAAACATAGTTGAAATCGGGTGTCCGGAAACAACCACCTCGGCAATATCGGGTATAGCCATGTGATATGCAATACCACGGTGATCATCAAGGTCCCAGAGTATCATATCCGCATCCATTCCGGGAGCAAGGGCGCCTTTGCGGTCGCCCAGACCGAGGGCGGAAGCGGCGTTGACCGTGGCCGCCGTTAACACCTCCTCGATGGTGAAGCCGCACATGCATACGGCCAGGTTGATCATGAACGGCATGGATTCACAGAAACAGCTCCCGGGATTGAAATCCGTGGCTATGGCTACCGCAGCTCCTGCGTCCAGCAGTTTTCTGCCCGGAGGAAAAGGTTTTCCCAGAAATAGTGCCGTACCCGGCAGCAGTGTGGCCACCGTATCGCTTCGGGCTATCCTGCCGATATTCTCTTCAGAGATGGAAAGCAGATGGTCGGCGCTGAGAGCGCCCACCTCCACGGCCACAGCCGCTCCGCCGGTGTCATGGAACTCGTCCGCGTGAATCCTTGCGCCGAATCCCATGTCTGAAGCCTTTTTCAGGTAGCGCTGGGACTGTTCCGGTGTGAAGACACCCTTCTCACAGAAAATGTCGACAAAGTCCGCCAGTCCCTCCTCCCGGACCATGGGAAGGACTTCCTTCAGAATGTAATCCAGGTAGTCGTCAGGCCTCCCCCTGTATTCGGAAGGTATCTCGTGAGCGCCGAGAAAAGTGCGCAGAATGGTCTGGGGCCAGTTTTTCGACAGTTCGGTGGCGGCCCTGAGGGATCGTATCTCGGTCTCCATATCCAGACCGTATCCACTTTTCACCTCTACGGTGGTCGTTCCGAACTCGAGCATGGTGAAGAGGTGATGTGAGAGGGTTTCTCCGAGTTCTTCCATCGAAGCGTTCCTGGTCCGTTCTACGCTGTTGAGTATTCCTCCACCCGCGGCGGCTATCTCTTCGTAGTCCGCGCCTTCCGCCCGCAGGGCGAATTCCGCCTGCCTTGTCCCTGAATAGATGGGATGGGTATGGGAATCGACGAATCCGGGAGTGATGACCCTTCCGGAGACATCTATCTCCAGCGAGTCATCAACAGCGGTTACCGACCCTGGCAGTTCCTTTTCCGGACCGGTCCAGACCACACGGCCGTCCAGGCAGGCTATTGCGCCCCGGTTCACGATCGAGAGCCGGGCCGCGGCCTCCCCCCTTCTTGGCGGCGGCAGACCGGCCATTGTGACCAGTTCGCCGATGTTGGTGATGATCAGATCAGCCTGGACCTTCATTCGAATGTCAGACCTGCTCTGGTATTACGGAAGCGACCTTTCTTCCACCCATTCTGTGGAACTGAATCCGTCCGTCCGACTTGGCGAAGAGGGTGTCGTCGTTGCCCCTGCCAACGTTGACCCCAGGATGTATCCTGGTTCCGCGCTGACGGATTATGATGGTTCCCGCGGAAACCAGTTCACCTGCGGCTGCCTTTACCCCCAGTCTTCTGCCGGCGCTGTCGCGGCCGTTCCTGGAGCTGCTGGAAGATTTCTTGTGTGCCATTTTGCCTGAACCCTTTCAGAATTTATCTACCTGTTTACGATCAGCCTTGCCGACCAGTCGGACCCACCGCTGCTGAACCGGACCAGATACATTCCGGAGGGAACACTGGAACCGTCGGTATCCTCCATATTCCACGAGAAACCATCGGTTTCCGGAGAAACATCGTGTACAGCGATGGAACGGCCTGTAATATCGTAAATTGAAACGGTTCCTCCAACCCCTGTCACCGGGAGGGAGAAACTGCAGGAGCCGCTGGCCGGATTGGGGAAGACGGAGAAGTTCCCCGCGGCCGACCCATGGCCGGGCCCCTCGATTCCAACATGGTACAGCACGAAGCTCACTTCCACCCTCTCCTCCGAGCCTACGGAGACGTTTTCCACGGTCTGTGGAACGAAGCCGTCAGCGGTGACGGTTACATCGTAGGTTCCGGGAAGCAGGGCTTTGTGGTAGTCCCCGAGAGTTACGTCAGTACGGCAGAAACGCAGCGGTTCGGAGTCGGTCCCGTCGCTGATGCCCATGGAAAGATGCGCGTCTATCGGGTTGCCGGAGCCGTCGGTCACGGTCCCCCATATCCCGTAAGAGCTGTTCGTAATGAGTTCCAGCATGGCCATGTAGTGTGCACTGGCGACACCGGGCCAGTCCGAGGCCTGCTTGTCATTATGTACTTCGATGGTGTGGTCTACCGTGCCGCACTCGCCGTAGCTCCAGTCGTTCACGTCGCCGTTCGTGTGATACCAGCTGGCCCCTGGGTAGGCTATCCAGAAGGAACCGCCGAAGTAGCTCATTATTCCCGGTGAGGCGGCGTAATCGACTGCCTGCTGGTGGACAAGGCCCGAATCCTCGGGCAGAGGGTCCTCCGTGTAGTTCCATACCGTATTGATGCATTCCGCTCCGCCATGGAGGGACAGTCCGGCGGCGTAGGGGTTGACGAAATTCTCCACATCCGGCCAGTTCTGCATGGTCAAATCCCTGAGAGAGGCTGTTTCCGGCTCGGAAAAGGCGGTGGAGCCGCCCCCGCCGCCGGGTCCCATGTACGAGCAGTTCCTGTTGAGATCTATTCCGTTGGCGTTGTATCTGTTGTCGTTCACGTAGCCGTCGGGGTTCAGCACGGGTATCACCCACAGCTCCGTGTTGTCCACAACGTATGCGCACATCGAGCTGGTCGCGTAATTGTCTGTGAGCACTTCAAGGAAGTTCAGCGCGGTCATGGCCGAAGTCTTCTCGTCGCCGTGTATCGCCGCCTGGACCCTCATTTCGGGCTCTATCTCCTCGTTCTGGACATTGTCGGAGACAACAACGGCCTCGATGGCCCGTCCCTGCACGCTGGTGCCTATGGTTACCTTTCTGCAGATATCCGGATGCGACGCCACCACGTCATCTATGGAATCGTATATCTCGGATATCGAAGGGTAGGGGACAAGGGGCTGTGGAGTGGCAACGGGTACAGGGTCGTACCCCATGCGGCGGAGCATGCTCTCCATCTCGGCGTCAACGTAGAGCCTGGCCCTCCCCTCATGTGCCCATTCCACCAGGAAACCCTGCTTTTCCAGCTGCAGAGCCTCGTCCGGGGAGAGCAGTGTCACGGTAACCGAATAACGCGGTACCGAATAGGAGAATTCACCGGTGGACGCGTTTCCGGCAGAGATTCCAGCGGTCGACAACAGGAGAACTGCTGCGGTAAGGAGCTTCAGCATCTACATCGGTCCCTTCGGTATGTGAGATAAAGTGTTCAATAACCAAAACGCGGAGAATGGAATATGGTTCCCCGGGAACCTATAAGTCAAGCCAGAACTGGATTTAGGACTTGTACTCGGGACATCCGGTGTTTAGAATAAGGACTTCGGTGTCGGGGCGTGGCGCAGTTCGGTAGCGCACCTGCTTTGGGAGCAGGGGGTCGCCGGTTCAAATCCGGCCGCCCCGACCATAGGCTCATTTTCTCCTGAAATCCTCCGGAGATATGCTCCAGAGCTGTTCGAAGGCTTTCTGCCAGTCCCTGGACAGAGCCAGTTCCCTCGCGCTTCGGCCCATGCTTCGAATCCGCTCCCGGTCCCCCGAAAGCTCCAGAACGGTCTCCGCAAGGGAGTCCGGGTCATGGCTTTCGAAGACCGTCCCGGAGACTCCATCCCGTATTATTTCCTGCGGCCCCCCCATGTCACTGACGATAGCCGGCAGACCGGAGGCCTGCGCTTCCAGCACGGAATTCCCGAAAGTGTCGGTGGAACTGGGGAACACGAAGATATCGCATGAGGCGTAGGCCCGGGAAAGTTCCTCCCCGTGCAGTTCGCCGCAGAAGTAGCAGCCCTCTCCGCTGAGCCCGTTGACCAGTTCACCGAGGTAGGGTCCGTCCCCCGCCAGGTAGAGTTCGAGGTCCGGGCGGGACTCTCTAGCTTTCAGGAAAGCCCTCGCCAGTACGTCCAGGTCCTTCTCCCGCGATATCCTTCCGGCGTAGAAGAGCTTGAGGGCTTCCGGATCACCTCCGAACCTGCCGAGGAAATCGGCCGAGCGCCATTCCGGGGAAAAGACATCGCAGTCGGTTCCCCGGGGGAAAAGCCTCATCCTCTCCCCGGGTATCCCCATCTGCTCGAGGTCTTTCATATAGAACTCGCTGGGAACCAGAACGATGTCAACGTTGCTGTAGAACCATGCTGCGGCGGTACCGGCGAATTCCCCCATCTTTCCATCCTGCACTATGTGGTTCACGTGCCTTGGATAATCGGTGTGATAGATACCTGCGGCGGGTATTCCCAGTATCCTGGATATTCCCAGGGCGGCAAAGCCCACCGGCCCCGGTGTGGATATGTACATCATGCCGAAGCGTTCCTGCTCCACGAATCTGAGTACTTCCAGGAAAGGAGGTATGGAAAGGAGCTTGGAATGGTAGTTGGGTACCGGGAACTCCCTTATGGGTGGAAAGTTCATCACCCATCCGGGAAATGAGAGGGGCCGCTTCTGGGAGCTTATAACCGCCATCTGCCTGCCGCTGTCCATGGCGATCCTGCTGAACTTCTGTATGGTCCTGGAAACGCCGTTCAGATCATCGATCGTATCGGTGAACCATACCCTCCTGTCGGGGCTGGCGAGGGAAACCGGCCTGTCCGGCATCACATGCGAGTTAATGCTCTCCACCGCTTCCCTTCCCTTTTTGCGGTTGAGGTAGGAAACCGGGTACGGTACGTTGAGCAGAACTACGGGTATCAGGGCGGTGAAGGCCTCCAGCGCGTCCAGAAGCCGTCCGTCGGATATTCTTTTGACCAGGAGCGAGGAGTAGTGCTGGAAGAGCCTGTTGGACAGCATGTTAAGTATTTCGAAAGTTCTCTCGTCTATACCCTCGGTCTCCAGTTCCGGGCTTCCTGAACGAAGATTTAGGTCCTTCCCTATCTCTATCAGCTGGTCTGCGAATATGGTCTCGAAATCCGTCTCCCCCGATTTTCTCGCTTTTTTTATCAACTGGTGGAATATCAGATCGGCCTTGTGCCATACGGTGGGTTCCCCTTTGGAGATGGACGGACGGAAAAAACGGTCCGCCGCGATGGTGGCTATGGTCGGCACCTTCTTGGCCGTAAGCCTGTCCCTGTAGAAAGAGTAGGCGATGGAGTAGACCGAGTAGGCCGAACGGATGGCGCTGCCGTGCTCTCCTTTTGGAATGCCTCTCCCCTCTCGCAGGCCCTTCAGGAATTCGTCAAGGTTTCCTGCCCCGGGGACGGAAGTACAGGTCAGGCCCATGAACCGGCCGCAGTGGTCATCGGAACCTCCGGTGAATCCGTTGAAGCCTTCATCTCCCTTTATCTCCCTGGTCAGGGGTACTACCGCTTCGTTCTCCAGGGCGGACCTGGTACCGTTGAGGGATTCCACCAGCCCCGACCGCCTGACCACTTCGACGAATTCGTCGGGCTTGATATCAGTGCCGGGAAAATAGAACGGATGGGCGAGCGAATGTATGATACCCTGGTCCTCGATGTACTCCATAAGCTCGTTGAAGGAATCGCGGACCGGGACCAGCTGGTCGTGCTGTTCCGGAGTGATGTTGAACAGGAGAATGTGCACGGAGGCCCTGGTGCCCGGAAGGAATGTTCTCACTTCCTCGCTGACGAATACGCCGGGGAGATGCGAGATGCTCATGGCGCCCTCTATGGTGTTGATGTCCGTTATTGTGACGAAGTCCATCCCTCGTTTGCGGGCGAGCTCGTATATCAGCTCCGGAGGCGTGAAACTCTCAGGAGCCTTCAGAGACCTGAGAACCCACCTACCGGACTCGCTGGAGTATTTGGAATGAACATGAAGGTCACAGGACAGAGCCGACATCATACCTCCCTGGATCAACAACAGGAATCATAAGTAAGCCGACCCCCGAGGTCACTATGTCCCATTTCAAGGCCCGGCACGGAAAATGGGTAAAATGTCCCATTTCAAGGCCCGGCACGGAAAATGGGTAAAATGTCCCATTTCAGGGCCCGTCCCCCTTGGCGGGTCATCGGTTGACCGCGATTATGCCCTGAGGTCCGTCCCCGGCGGGAAGGGAATCCAGAATGGTCTTCGAAGTCCAGTCCGCTATGTAGACCATGTCGCTGTTGAAGTCCGTCATGTAGAGAGTGTCGCCGCTGGCGGCAAGACCGGCCAGAACCATCGTTGAATCCGGAACCCAGGTCGAGAGAAGCGCGCCGGATTCGTCGTAGAAGAATACCGAGGACCCGAAGCCGTCGCAGCAGGCGAAGGAGCTGCCGGTCCTAACCGGTGAGAAGGGAGCGCCCCCGGTGTTTACCTGAGCCGTGATTGTTGCGGTGGAAGGATCTATGATCGATACGACACCGTCATCGGAGTAGGTGTAGGAGAAAGCGTGGATATTCCCGGTTTCGTCACAGCGCCACAGCTCGGCGGTGTTCTGACCGGTATCGATCCATCCGGTTTCATTCAGGGTAACCGCATCTATCACCGTTACTCCCCCGGGTGTGGTATTCGGGTAGAAATCGCCGTGGCTCACGAAGATACTCCCTGCCGCCAGCGCGATGCCGTAGGGATAGTCGGGAAGATCCACCGTTTCGACCGGTGTCCATGTTTCAGCGGATACGGCCGCTATCTGACCGGTGAGCAGCAGGGTCACCCATACGATTTCGTTCCCGCAGGCCATGGAATAGGGGTTGCTTCCCGCCGGAAAGGCGATCTCGTGAAGAATCGAGCCGGATACCGACAGATCCACCACCTGAAGGATTGACGAGAGTGAGCTGAGGACAGCGAGCCTGTTCGAACCGAGGTATAGGAGGTCGTTCGGCGCGGTTCCCGTGACATAGGCGGTGGACACCAGGGAATCGCTTTCGGGGAAGTAGAGATCGACTGTATTTCCCAGCCCGTTGAACCACGCGATGACCGATCCTTCCGGTGTGGATCCGGTTTCCGGCCCCGCCGGAGAGTTGCACGCGGCCGCAGCCAGAATTATCAGTATCATCGTCAGCACTCGGGCTGAAGCCGGTCTGGAATCTCTCATGCCGTTCCTTTCAGTCTATTCACCGGTCCAGCTCAGTCCGAAGTGGAACACCCTTCCAGTGCCCTCGAACCCGCTGGTTACCATGTAGTTTTCGTCAAGAATGTTGTCTGCGTAGATCTCCAGCGATACTCCTTCCGGAAAACCCGGTCGAACCGTGACCCCTCCCGAGATGATGGAGTAGGCATTCATCCAGGAGGTTTCGCTGTAGTTCATGAACCGTATTCCAGTGCCTTCCGCGCTCAGGGTCCACAGCCATCTCCGGGGAAACCGGAGAGCCGCTCCCGCCGACCAGGTGCAGTCCGGTACGTACGGCAGCGTCCTGCCGCAGTTCAAAGAGGCTGGATCGTTGTCCCTGACATCAAGCAGGGTCAGCGCTGCCGAAAGTTCCAGGGGACCGGATTCAGCCCAGGTTTCCGCCTCGATGCCTCTCCTGAGTACCCGGGCGGTATTGACCGGCGCCCATATGCCGTCGGCTCCCGGTTCCCAGCGTATCAGGTCTTCGGATCTTCCGGTGAATCCGGTGATGGAGAACCGCATGTACTGTACGGCCTGAATGGAAACACCCGCCTCGGCCTCGGCGGAGGTTTCCGGCCCCAGGTCTGGATTCCCCCGGGCGAAAGCGTCCTCCGGCCAGTGGAGGTCGTTCAGGGTAGGTCTTCTGAAGCCGAGGGAAGCTCCCGCGTGGGCTATGATCACCGAATCGCCCAGGGGAGCGCCCAGCATCGCGCCTGCCCCGTGCAGCGTCTCCCTTCCGGGCACGAAGCTCAGAGCCACGGATGCTCCTGCGGATACCCCGCCGGAGCAGCCCGCTTCCAGAGAAGTCTTGAACTCGGTCAATCCCCTGCCGCCGATGGACGTGCTCCAGACCCTGTCCAGATGGATCCCTGTGGAAAGACGCATATCCAGCCCGGCCGCGGCGCCCCTCAGCTCGGTTTCCAGTCTGGCGCCCGCCTCGTCGTGGGTGTCGTCCGTTTCTACCGGGAGGGTGCTCATGTAATTCTGTCTTCCCGCCCTCAAGCCGGAGGACAGCGTCAGTCCGCCCAGGGTCAGTCTCCCCCATCCGTCGATGCTGCCCCGCTCGCGACGGCCGTCGGTGGGAAGGCTCCATGAAGGACTCTCGGTCTCCCCCGCAGACAATGACGCCAGCAGGCCGTAGGAGGTCTGGTCCCTGATGCCGTTCAGCAGGAACGTGCCGCTGTACCCGGTTGTCCCCGCGGCGCCCCTGTTCCTCCGCAGGCTGAGGGCAAACCGGCTGGGTCCAGCGGGAAGGCTGCCGAGAAGCAGTCCGGAACCGTCGCTGCCGGCTGAGACGGCCGCCCCGGGAGGGGCAGCAAGCGATGGAGGCAGCAGATTGAGGGTTCCGGCCATTCCCCCGCTGGAGTAGCTGGAGCCGGATCCCCTGGATATCTCCATGCCTCCGAAGACCAGCGGATCCAGGGTCAGCCCCGGATATCCGTCCATGGAACTCGATATGTCGTGGCCGTCAACGTAGTACTTCGAATGCGCCGGGTCGCTGCCACGTATCGATATGGAGACCACAGGCATAGAGCCGCCGTACTCCCTTACGAACAGACCTCCTGAGAGCGCCATGAGCCTTCCGAGACCGCTCCGGCCCAGCACTTTCATTCCGTCCGGTCCGAGGGTGGTGGTGGCGGGAAACCTATCCCGCAGGGTCCCGCGACTTCCCGATACGGTTACCACCATGCCGGAAGGTACGGTTACCGGCTGAAGCCGGATGATCCCGGAAGCGGGGACCGGACCTTCCCACTTACCGTACCCCATGGCCCTCACCTGAACCGAATCCAGTCCCTCTGGAATGGTGACAGTGCCCCATTGGTCGCTCATTCCCACCAGGACGGTGTCCGTACACACCGAGGCGCCGGCCACCGGTTCACCCATGTGATCCTCGATGGATATCCCGAAGAGGGAGAGTATCAGCAATGCGGCGGGTAACGTTGCCAGAAAAAATACCTCCTGCGGCTGCGGCCGCGGAGGCTGTGGCCGGAACTTCGTCCCTGAATGCGGGGACTGGGTTCCAGGCCGCGGTACAGTATCCTGACTTCCGGATCTTCCCCTGACCCCGCCTTCCCGCCATGGAGCAGTGGCATAATGGGGCCGGGTACCCGGTTACAGTGGCGCTACCGTGGCGGACTCTCACCGCCTTCCTGCACCCCGCGACCAGTTCTGCAGGAAGGAACATACAACCGGCCGCATGTCATGGCAAAGAGTATCGGGATCAGAGGGTGAAGGGTATGCAGCAGCAGGAAATGTTTCCCTCGGCCTTGGACAGTTCGGAGAGGTCTATGGCAACGACTTCGACACCCCTCTTCTCCAGTATCCTTCTCGTGCCCGGGTAGGATATGGAATAGAGCAGGGCCCCGTCCAGCAGCAGCGTGTTGGCGCTGTAGGGCTCGACCGGGTTGACGGTTATCTTTTCCTGGTCTCCGAAACTCTTTGGGTTCACCCAGGACGGGTTCAGGAGAAGAGTGTTCTCCGCCACCAGGGTCACGGCGGATTTCAGATGCAGACAGCCGGTTACCGGAATTCCTACCACATCGTATCCGTAGGGCTTGACAATATCCCTGAGGTTGCTGATCCCCACAGCGCTGCTTCTGCCCGATTTGCCCACGTAGAGGGTGCGGCCCACCCTGAGGACGTCCCCTCCGTCAAGGGTTCCCGAGTGGCTTATGAACTCCAGGTCCCTGTAGATGCTCAGGGCCTCCGCCACGGCCCTGGTCTCACCTCTGCGGGATGGAGCTCCGGGATGGGTGATGACGGCTATCTCATCGAGGACCAGAGCGGTGTCTTCTATGAACGAGGAATCCGGCAGGCTGTCGTCGGCCTCTATCATGTGTATCTTGTATCCGAGGTCCCTCAGGGTGTCTGCGTAGTTCTCGTGCTGGATCCTGGCCTCATGGGGATCAATGGGCTTGCGGGTGATGTTGGTGATCTCGCACCTGGAGATGTTGCGATTGACTTCCCTCATGAGAGCTATGTTCATGCCAGCCAGATATGCCTTTCCAGCCTTTGTACGGTCCGATTCAGTCCTTCCAGAAATCCAGAGAGAACTCCCTGCCCTCGGCGATGGCCAGAGCCTGACCTATTGAATGGTCCATGTTGTTGTACCAGAATGAGCCGCACCTGCCTATGAGTTCCAGTCCGAGCGGGATCTCCAGAGCAGCCAGCCGCTTCCGGTAGTCAAGGTCGTACAGAGGATAAGTTTCCGGTATCACCCTCCAGTCGGTAAATACAATGTCACCGGCCTTCAGGGCGTTTACCCTCTCCAGGTCACTGATGAGCCTATCCTCCAGCTTCTCCGGCGTCTCCCTCATCATCGGGCTGTCAATGGTCATCTCGGCTATCAGGCTGTCTCTGCCCTCGGGGACCGTATCCCCCCTGAAGTTGCGGGGAACCGTCAGCCTGCTGAAAAGGAGGTCCTTCTGACCGAAATAGCACCACTGGTATTCGTTGTCCTGGTTTTCCGAGAGGGCGATGTTGCATATAAGGGAGTCCATGAACTCGAAACCCGCCCTGGGGAAAAGAAGGGACAGCGGCGCCGACCAGTAGACACGGTCAGCGTCGAAAGTACCCATATCCTGTGTTCGAACGCCGTTCACCCTGCCAAGGCTCACTTCCATCCCTGTGGCGCTGCATCCGCAGATGACTCTTCCTCCCCTGCTCCTTACCATCTCAGTCTGCCTGTCGCAGAATGTCTGTATCCCTCCAACGGATGGGTAGATGAACCTGGTGGAAACAGGCCTGGGCATCAGGAGGCCCCTGATGAGCGACAAGAGGTCATCCGCTTTTACGCTGTTGTCGATAACCGCCCTGTTGACGCCGGCTTCCGCCCAGTCCACATGAAGCTTCTCTGCGCTGCGGCCGGTGAACTTGCAGGTGTAGTCGCTGAAGAAGTAATCGTAGATGTTCCTGCCGTACCGGGAAATGACGTGATCCGCAAAGGTTTTGAGCTCGTCCGTGTCCGTACTGTGAAACAGGTCCAGGAAGCTCCTGAACAGCACCGGGAAGGGAAGTCCGGCGACGGAGCGGAGAGTAAGGGGCCAGCTTCTGTACCTATCCGCCATGTAGACGTTGCTCCTGCGGGCGATGGTGACGTAGTCCTCTCCCAGTATCTCGAGTATGTACCGGCTGACACCGGGGTCGGATGTATGGAACCTGTGAGGTCCGATATCGAAGAGATATCCCTCCCTGGAGAAGGTCCGGGCCAGCCCTCCGGGAGAGTGTTCCCTCTCCAGCACGGTCAGGTCCAGGTCCCGGCCTGTGGCGGTGAGTCTCTCGGCCAGTGTCAGGCCTGCCACTCCCGCGCCTACGATCACCACGCGTTCAGTCAAACCGCTTCCTCTTCCGTTTTGAGTCCCACACCAGCAGCGGCAGAGCCAGTATCATCAGGGTAACCGCCATCAGCATCCATAGTATATGAACACTGAAGCCGGTTTCCACAATGTCGAAGTTCATGATCAGGCTTCCTTCCACTCCCACCATGGCGAAAGCGGCTGTCCAGCCGGCTTCGGTGGTGCCTATGCTGAGCAGCCCGTGAATGGGCAGGGCCATGATGATATTGGTGACTCCGCTGGCAAGGAATATCTTCCATTCCGGTATACCCGTTACGCCAAGAGCCTCAAGAAGAACGACGAACATGGACAGCTTGGTGATCCAGACGAATATCGAGACCAGGAAAGCCAGCGTCAGTTTCACTCTCCTGCCCTTTACCGACGACGCCTCCAGCAGATCGTCGAACCACAGGGCCTTTCCTCCGGGCACCAGTTTTTCCAGGACCCACCGGGCCGGCGGCCCCAGAACCCTTATTGCCGGGGTCATGAAAACTATGCCGGCGAACCCGGCGGCCATCAGCAATGGCGCAACCCAGGCCAGGTCACCCGCCCCCGCCGCGACGGCGGAGCCGATCACAACTCCCATGGCCATCAGGTCCAGCAGTTTCGCGAAGAAGACGCTGGCTGTCCCGTGCCCCACCGGAACCTCCCCGAAGTGCCGGAACAGACCGACGAAAGCCACGTCGCAGAGTCGGAAAGGAAGCAGATGGCCCAGTCCCACATGTATGGAGGTCACTGCCATGGAGAGCGTGAACCTGCAGCTGCGCCTGAAACCGAGCAGCATCCACCTCAGCGCCCTGAGGACCTGGCTGGCCAGGAAAAGTGCGAATCCTCCGATCAGAAGGTATGGATCGACTCCGGCGGTCCGCTGAAGAATATTGCTGATGGCGGCGGATATGCCGTCCTCGCCGGCGGATGATCTGAGCAGGATCCAGGCCAGGAAAAGGCCGATTATGGTTCCGAAGATCGCGCCCTTGGTTTTTTTGCTATATTTCAAGAAACATCCTGTTCAGTTATGGTCAGCAATGCAGATATATACTAAAGGAAAGCGCCGTTGGAAAAAGAAAACATCGTTCAGGTGAGGGATGTTTCCAAGTCCTTCAGGAAGATAAGGGCGCTGAGGGAGATGAGCCTTACCATTGAAAGGGGCGGAATATTCTCCCTGCTGGGCCCGAACGGAGCGGGTAAGACCACGCTGATGAAGATACTCCTCGGACTGGTGGGCCACGATTCGGGCAGCGTGAGGCTTCAGGGCCTTCCGGCTTCATCCCCCCGGTCCAGAAAGGGTGTAAGGTATCTCCCCGAGAACATTACCTTTCACTCCTGGGCCAGCCCCATGGTGCTTTTCAGGCAGATGGAGCGGATAAGGGGCGAGGTAACCATGGACATGTTCAGGTCAAGATGCCGTGAGCTGGAGTGCGCCGATCTGGTAAAGAGACCCACGGGAAAAATGTCCCGTGGACAGAGACAGAGAGCAGCACTCTCACTGGTGACCTGCGGTGACCCTCTGCTGGTGCTGCTGGACGAACCGTCCTCGGGACTGGACCCGGGAGGCAGGATACTGGTGAGGAACCTTGTAGGCAGGCTGGCTTCGGGGGGAACTACCGTCCTTATCAATTCTCACCTGCTGGGAGAGGTGGAGAGGGTATGCGATACCGCAGCCTTCATAAGCCGTGGACGGCTGGTGGCCCGGGGAGACCTTGATTCCCTGTCCAGGCATACCGGCCTGGCCCGGGTGGAGACCGGGAATCCGGATACAATGGCGGATGCCCTCGCGGGAAGGGGATTCTCGGTCCGGATAGAGGAGAAAGGGGTCACGGTGGACCTGGATGAGGGGGCGGATTTCAGGATGATGGTGGAGAAGGTCCTGGACACCGGTATAGAGTTCACCGGAATAAACCGTAAGCGGGAAAGCCTCGAGGACGTGTTCCTTCGAATCATGGGGGATGAAGCCATGGAGGACGATACCGATGTTCCTTAACGGACTGGAGCAGCTTCTGAGAAGGAAGATAGTTCTCACCGCGGCGGTGGCGACCGTTGTCTTCCTGGGGCTCTACTGGTGGGGGGTTTCAGCAGCCGCTTCCACGGACATGCAGGCCGGCCCTGGACAGGAATACGGAGAGAAAGGCTTCCTGGGACCCGCGGACGCGGCCCTGGCAGCCATTCTCACCGCCTCCCCCCTGGCGGCCACCCTGGTCACCGCGCTGATGATAGTCATCGGCTCCACAATGCTTCCGGAGGAGATAGATGAGGGCAGGATGCCCTTCTGGCTGTCACTGCCCCAGTCGAGACTGAGGGTTTTCCTCTCCGCCGGGCTGGCGCCCCTGGCCCTGTCCTACATGCTGGCAGCCGTTCTATTCGGAGGAATATTCCTCATTACCAGGGGCTACTTCTCCTTCACGCCAAGGAACATACCGCTGGTGTTCCCGGCCCTGCTCTCATGGCTCACGGTGGTATGGGCAGCGGTGATATTCCTCTCTCTCCTGGTCCGGAAAGTCGCCTCCATGCTCATCGCGTTCTTTCTTTCGGCGGTTGCGTCCCTTTTCGGAGGTCTGTACGAGATAATGAGGATGTACCCCGGCGATGCCCCGCCCGCCCTGGAGACCGTCACCAGGACCGTAATGTACCTGTTCCCGGCTGACCGGGGCTACAGGGGCGTGCTATACGGTCTGATACCCCGGGACGCGGCCATTACGGAGAACCTGGCCTTCTTCGGGGTCACAGCCGGCATACCTGCCGTTCACATACTCTATTCCTTCGCCTGGAGCGCTGTCTTTCTGGCTCTCGGCTACTGGAAGTTCAGAAGGCTGGATTTCTGACAGCAGCCTTGTGAAGGTCGCTTCGGAGGGGAACATCATGTGCCTGGTGGAGTTCGGCCCGGCATGACTTCTGTCATTTCCTCAGGGCTTCCGCCCCGCGCGGAAGAACCGGCGCCGGACAGGAATTTTTTCCTGACCTGGTACATGAAAGCCTGAAGCCTGGCCTCGTTGTCCGTATCCTCCTGGCCGTCGAAGGCCAGGTTCAGCCAGGGCAGGCCCCGGTGCTCTTTCCTTACCTTCTTGCTTACAGCCGTGACCACGGTCCCGGGCAGACAGGTGAACGGAAAGATGTTCACCGCCCCGTCTATGAGCCTTTTGCGGGAGAGCGCCAGCGGGGCGCCTATGCTCAGTATCGCCTCCCCGCCTATGTTCTCCTTCATGTAGGGCCGGGCCGCCTTCATTATCTCCTCCGGTTCCGGTCCGGGCCGGTCCTCCAGTGTGGATCTGAAGGGCTTCTCCATGCTGTTTCGAAGCCGCTCCATCACCTTCATCCTGGAGTAGCCCTTGAGCATGTTGATCATTCTCCTTTTCTCTCTGGACCTGCTCATGAAGGAGTAATTAACATATTCGAACCATTCCATCAGAGGTGTGTAGAGGACTTCGCCGCCAAGTTCCTCTATCCGCCTGTCGGTGTTCGAATGGGCGAAAGGGTCGTTCCTTACGTATATCTCTCCGAACATCAGCACCAGTGGCCTGGGTTCCTCATTTACGGGCAGGGCCGCGAACTCCGCTGCAGCGGTCTCCAGGTCCGGCAGGAGCGAATCTCCCCTCTCCATTGCCGCCGCCACCCTTTCCAGGCTTCTCCTCATTACGCTGTCCGCGCACCCCCTCTCCCTCTCGTAGGGCCTCACCCTGCACAGGGCTTTCTTCAGAGTGTCGCCGGCGATGGCCGCCTTCAGCATGTCCACCTGGAAGCCGATGGAGGACAGCTCCCTGACCGATGTGTAGGAATCGCTGGAAGTGGCGGTGATTATCGGTACGCCGGAGTATCCCATCCTGTCCAGCAGGGTTCTGTGGTAGCTGCAGTACTGACCGAAACGGCACGGTCCGGAGGCGGTGCCCATGAAGAAGGCGCAGCTGTCCGGGTTCTCCCTCTGCAGGACCGAGAGCATGTTGCCCGCGGTGATTATGGCCGGATAGCACTCCTTGCCGGTGGTTACCGACCTTCCCAGGGCCACGGATTTCCTGTCGGTGGGAGGCATGACCATGGCCCTTACGCCATGTTTTCTTGCCGCGGCCACCGCCACCGGGGTGGCGTCACCCAGCCACGGGACCCAGACCGTCCTTCCGTCTATACCCATACCCCGGTTTCCCAGCCGGCTGGTGAAAGGGGATGTGCCGTGGTCCCTCCTGCCGGATATCGCGTCCATGAACGCCTCGCACCTGGTAATTATTCCGGCGTCGGCCGCGTGTTCGTCTATCTCTATGGTCAACATGGGTTTGTCTTCCATTATCCCGGCAACTTCATGCTGTATGAACGAATCTGGACCGCATCCGAAATTTGTGATGTATATACCGTTCAGCCTGGGGTCCTCCCTTATCGCCAGGGCCGCGGCCAGTATCCTCTGTCCGTACTGCCAGTACATGTTGTCATGGATTGGGGCGGCCCTTTCCATGGGCAGCCTTAGGAAGTCCGTGGGAATGACATCGGGGCCGAGCTTAGCCAGCTTCCCGGGAAGTTCTGCGTTCACCGCCGGGTCGGAGCCGTTGTAGGGCCTGCTGATGATAACGAATGCCGGCTGGCCCGGTTCGATGCCGTTCAGAGCCCTGCCGCCCAGTTCCAGCAGGGAGTCGGAGAATTCCCGG
>JAWOBF010000105.1:0-9818 GCA_046498225.1 Candidatus Aegiribacteria sp. | reverse complement strand
TTTTAATACTCCATTATAGAGTTCCTGTTCCGTCCCTGCAACTGTATTCATCTGCAGACATGTAACCACACCGTATTCTCTCACATAAGACCCGGCTCAGCCCTGCTGTTCCAGGGGGGTCCTCCAGCTCTTTCCATTCCGGATGAAGACGAGAACTTCTTCTGTACCGAAGCTATCCTAATCCATGGAGGGAAAAGCCCACAGGTTCTGGTGCCTGCCCGTTCCGGGGCTTTACACTTCCGCACTGGTTCCTATATTACCGTTTCTATACATAGAAACAGGAGGTACGCGGCTTGGATGATGTGGAAAGACTGGCGGAGGTTTTCGCCGGCATAGAGGATCCCTCCAGGATGACCGCGTTCTTCGCCGAGATATTCACGCCGGCGGAGATAGACGATCTTGTTCTTCGATGGCGGCTCCTTGAGATGCTTAACAGCGGAAGGAGCCAGAGGGATATCGCTTCGGAGCTGGGAATAAGCCTCTGCAAGATAACCAGGGGTTCGAGGATACTCAGACGGGGCGGTTCCGTAACGGAGAGCATACTGAAGAACAAGATCGGAGAAGGAGATGAGAGTTGCAGTTGATGCTGCCGTGCAGTCCCCCGACGATAGGGGTTACTTCGGAGAGTACGGAGGTGTATTCGTACCTCCTGTTCTGAAAGACATTCTCAAGGATATAAGGGCCTCATATCTGGAGTTCCGGGATTCCGGGGATTTCATGGAGGAGCTGCAGGGTCTTTCCCGCCACTACGTGGGAAGGCCCAGCCCTGTATACTTCGCCTCCCGCCTGACCGCTATGGTGGGCGGAGCCTCCATCTACTTAAAGAGGGAGGACCTGAACCATACTGGCGCCCACAAGATAAACCACTGCCTGGGAGAGGCCCTGGTGGCGAAGAGGATGGGGAAGACCAGGCTGATAGCCGAGACCGGGGCGGGCCAGCACGGCGTGGCCCTCGCAACGGCCGCCGCCATAGTGGGTCTTCCCTGTTCCATCTACATGGGCGTCGTGGACATGGAGAAGGAGCGCCCCAACGTTGTGAGGATGGGGCTTCTGGGGGCCGAGGTGGTTCCCGTGGAGCGCGGTGCCGGAACCCTGAAGGAGGCGGTGGACGCCGCCTTCGAGGCCTACATGGAAGACCCGGGGGGGCAGTTCTATGCCATCGGTTCCGTGGTGGGGCCTGATCCATTCCCCATGATGGTCCGGGATTTCCAGAGCATCGTGGGGCTCGAGGCGCGGGAGCAGTTCCTGGAAATGACAGGAGCGCTTCCGGACAGCCTGGTGGCCTGCGTGGGAGGGGGTTCCAACGCCATTGGGCTGTTCACGGCCTTCCTGCGGGACGAGTCCGTGGAGATGTACGGCGTGGAACCCTCGGGGAAGAGTTTTCGACCGGGGGAGCACGCGGCCACGCTAACCATGGGCTCACCGGGGGTTATCCACGGCTTCCGGTGCTACCTGCTGCAGGACGAGAAGGGGGAGCCCCTTCCCGTGCACTCCATAGCCTCCGGCCTGGACTATCCGGGAGTGGGCCCCCAGCACAGCTACCTCAAGGACATCGGAAGGGTTCGGTACGGGACGGTGAACGATACCCGGGCTGTTGAGGCCTTCCGTGTCCTCTCCAGGGTGGAAGGGATAATACCCGCCCTGGAGAGCGCGCACGCTGTGGCCTTCTCCATGGAGCTGGCGGAAAGGACGGGCGGCGGCCGGTCCATCCTGGTGAACCTCTCCGGAAGGGGGGACAAGGACCTGGACTACGTGGTGGACAACTACGGCCTGTGAGCTTATGCAGGGGAAAGCCGCCCGGTAAAGTGCCGGGCGGCTGACCCGTCTGCGTCAGAACAGCGAGGTTAGCGGAAAAGAGCCTTGATGGAACCGAAGGTTGTGTTCTGCAGATTCACGGGGGTATAATCCACTACCAGTTCGGGAGACTCCGTACCTTCCCTGGTTCTCATGGTGAATCCGGCGTAATCCTTGTCGTTCTGGAATATGTGAAAACCGTGATTAGGCAGGATGCCGAAAACCATGTCCTGAACCCAGGGTGTGACGTCGATTTCCCACCAGCCGTAGCTCGAGGGCGCACCAATGGGTTCCGTCTCGGCCATTCCCGGCTGGCTGTTCCAGGTTACGGTCATTTCATCCCAGGCGCTGCCGTTCCTCGCGATGAAGATTTCATCCGTGGGAAAATCACCCCACGCGTCTACCACCATCAGGCGGATAACCGCGCTGTGGACGGTCGCCCCGGAAATGGGGACGAGATCGAACTCCACAAGAGAGTTTCGCCAGAAGCCGGAACCGCAGCACCCGACCTGAAAGTACTGCTCGGAGCCCCTGTTGGTGTCCGGTGAATATTCCCATATGTCGGCATCGGCGCTGGAAATGAAAGTGTCCGTTTCGGCGGCGGCAACGGCCGAGAACAGAACAAGAACAAGAACCGGGACAGCAACTTTTCTCAGGACCATATCTTACCCCCTTGGTGTTTTCTGCAACAGATAGTATTCCGTGGCAGCCGCTATCAGAAAGCGCTCTTTATGCCTCCCCATGTGGATTGGTCCAGCGGGCCGGGATCCCACAGGAAGTTCAGGATGTTCTCCCAGATGGCAACTCCCCCGACGGAGTAGGCCGGACAGTATCCGCTGATAACGCTCCTGCCGTCGTTAGCTACGCATATTCCCTCCTCAAACTCGCTCCAGCCCGCTACCGGGAAAGCGTCGTCCACCAGCAGGGGCGTGGTCCTGATAAGTATGTACGGCTCCATGTCGTGCTGGCTCCAGTCGGATATGCCAAGGACCAGCGGATGGTCGGGCTCCCAGATGTTGATGGGCAGCATGTACGTGCTGGGGACGACATCAGCTACACCCATGGCGTTGTATAGCTGGAGCTGCCCGGCGGATGAATCGTACCAGTGCCAGTTGTAGACGAAGAAGCTGATATCGCCCTGATCGTACTCGCTCCGCACCTGGTACCAGTCGATGCCATCGGTACCTGCATACCAGCACTCCAGCAAAACTATGTCCCAGTCTCCCGCGGAGAGCGCGGAATTGAAGCCGTCCTGTCCCTCCATGCCGGTGTAAACCTCGGGAACGCACTCCGGCCATATGTTCCCTATCGCTTCGAGCACCGCCGTGCCGTATCCTTCGTGCTCGTCATGATACACCAGGATGCCCGGTGTGCTCAGGCCTGCGGCAGCACAGGCAAGGGCGAGAACGCAGCAGGCTGTATACTTCATGATAAACCCCGGATCCGCTGCAGGGAAACTTCAAACTGATGACTGCTGTAATTAATTCGCATCAAACATATTATTTCCTTCGCATCGTCCGGGGTCAAGCAGACTGTCTTCCATGCTTTTCCAAACGACTGGCGAGTAGCCGGTGAGCTTTCTCCATACTAACCCACCCGATGTGATTCCATGAGCGCAGCTCTGTAGACAGCTCTTCTAAAACCCTGGAATCCGCAGTGCTGTTCTCGGGCATCTGGATGAATATCAACGGAGGAAGCGGCAGCCCTCTTTCGCGGTTTTCCTGAATTCCCGTATCTGCCTCGAATGTCTTTCAATGGCTTCGGGAAATGTCATCTCCAGAAGGTTTCCCAGGGACATGCCGCTCTGCTCGCAGGTCCTGAGGTTTCCCGAGGGTCCGATGGCCCATTTGGAGTCACCGCAGCTGCAGCCGGTGAACTCTATTGCGGGGAAACATTATTCCAGCCCGGCAGTTCTCATTCTGCCTTCAAATGCGGCAGCGGAGCTATTCGCAGCTTTCAAGGTTATCCCGGGCGAATTGCAGGGAGTTCTGGAAATCGTAGCAGCAGTATGGTTTTTCGGGGTCGGTGAAATCGGTCAGCCGCCAGAAGACAATATGGTTTTCCGTATGTTCATCCTCGGTTATCTCTTCCGGCCGGGGATGGATGTCCCGAATGACCGTTTCCTGGCCGGGATGGTCCGGGGGCAAAGCTATCCACAGTCGTATTTCGGCCGGACCTTCAGCCGAATCATTATCGAAAAAATGCCAGTGCCTGCCTTTGATGCTCTGCATTCTCGCTCCCTTCGAGCATAGAAAAAGGGTATCGATGTATATTCGCGGCTTCAGCGGACGTTACAGCCGTGCTTTCAACCGGCGGGGGAGCCGCAAGTCTCCCCCAGCTTCCCTTGTTGAATAAGCTGACAAACAGTAAAGAATAATTAATAAAAATTCGAAAAATAAAACCCTCCGTCCCTAATTATGCTATCAAATCCCCGACCCCAGTCCACCGCCGGCCCGGGCTGCCGGCAGGAGCATGGACCGCATCGGAGCCTGTACTTATCTTCTTCGAACAGTTTTCCGACTTCGAGATGGACGCGCAATTGCGAGAGGAGATTTCATGTCAGGAAGAAAGCCGCTTACAGCGGAACAGTTAATGCGGAACACACGCTACTACCTTCCCTCGCTGTCACCGGACAACTCGAAGCTGCTGTTCGAGAGCGACCGGGAAGCGGTCCCCAATATCTATGCGATGGACCTTCGGGACGGTACTGTCGAAAAGCTCACGGATTTTAGTGAGCCTGCCCATCCCATGGGTTTCGCCGCCGACGGCGGGAGCTTCCTGTTCATGAGGGACGAGGGGGGGAACGAGCGGTTCCATATCTACCTGCAGGAAGGGGAGGAGTGCAGGGACCTGACACGGGCAGAGGGAGCCGTTGCTCATTTCTTCATGTGGAACCGGGACCGGAGCGGATTCTTCTTCACCTGGAACCGCAGGGACAGCAGCTATTTCGATCTGTGGTACATGGACCTGGAGACCCTCGACCAACAGATGGTTTACCGGAACAGCAGGTACGACATAGGCGCGGTGGACCTGTCCGGTTCACTGGTGGCACTGGAGCGGGAGAACACAGCTAATGACACCGACGTGTTTGTATACGACAGGGAAACCGGTACCGAGAAGCCAGTAACGCCCCATTCGGGGGACGTGAAGTTCTCGGCGGCGGGTTTCTCGAGGGACGGTTCGAAACTATTCCTTCTCACCGACGAGGGCCGGGAGTTCCGGTACCTGTCGGCCCTGGACCTGGATACCATGGAGAGGACCGAAGTGTCCGTGTACGAGGGGGACATACGGATGGTTGCGTTTTCCGATGACTGCGAACGGATGGCCATTCTTGTGGGTATACGGGGCATGTCCAGGCTGTACATCAGGGATACCGGCACCGGAGAGGAACGGGAGGTCGAGGGACTTCCCGCGGGGCAGGTGAGGAGCCCTCGGTTCTCCCCCGACGGCACTCATCTTGCCTTTGTTGCCGGGACCTCAGCCTCGCCGGGGGACATATACGTACATGCCTTGAGTTCCGGAGACCTCAGGAAGGTAACCCATGCCCTCAACCCTGAGATAGATCCGAATGAGCTTGTGGAAGGTACTTACGAGGAGTTCGAGTCCTTCGACGGACTGCGGGTGCCGGGAATACTGTACAGGCCGCGATGGGCATCGGGAACGGAGCGTGTCCCGGCGGTGGTCTTCGTTCACGGGGGTCCGGGGGGACAGAGCGTCCTCGCTTACACACCTATGATCCAGCTGGTTGTGAACCACGGTTTCGCTGTGTTCTGCGTGAACAACCGGGGAAGTTCCGGATACGGCAAGACCTTTTTCAGGGCTGCGGACCACAGGCACGGCGATGTTGACCTGGACGACTGCGTCCGGGCCGGGGACTACATGAGGGGGCTGCCCTTCGTCGATCCTGACAGGGTTGGCATAATGGGCGGCAGCTACGGTGGTTACATGACCCTTGCGGCGCTGGCATTCCGTCCCGATGCCTTCGATGCGGGGGTGGACCTCTTCGGAATTTCCAACTGGCTGAGGACCCTCAGGGAGATGCCCGCCTGGTGGGGTGCTCACCGGGAAGTCCTGCTGCGCAAGATCGGGGACCCGGACACGGAGGAGGACTACCTCAGGAGCATATCCCCCCTGTTCCACTCACGGAACATTCGAAAACCGCTCCTGGTCATACAGGGAGCCAATGACCCCAGGGTGCTGAAGGCGGAATCCGACGAGATAGTTGAAAAGGTGAGGGAGGCCGATGTGCCCGTGGAGTACATACTCTTCGATGACGAGGGCCACGGTTTTCAGAAGAAGGCCAACCAGATAAGGTCCAATGACGCCATCGTTGCCTTCCTGGAGAAGTACCTGTAACCGCTGAAGCGCGGCGCCCCCCTTATCGGAGAGACCCGTCTGACCTTTCCGTACCGAACAGCATCACTTCCAGGTGGGGACCGTGCTTCTCGTGGACCAGCATGGGCCACCGGGGAGCGATATCCCCACCGCTGGGGCCGCCCCAGATGTCATGCACCACCCATGTTTCCCTGCCTGAACCGAGCACGCTGTCCACAGTATCCAGCGGGTCGATATCAGAGGTGACCGCCTGGACCCCGTAGGGATCCTCTCCCCCCGGGGCAAGGCGCTCTGTATCCTCACCGGCGTAGTAGTCCCATGCCAGTCCTCCGTTCTGACCTGCAAGCACCACCACCTGCTGGTCTTCCTCCCGCCTGTCCAGGACCGATGATACCGCCGAGCGCCAGTCGCTCCTGTGGTAGGGGAAGGTATCCACCCTGTAATAGGGCAGCAGCAGAAGGGCGGCAAAGCCGACTACGGCGATGGCGCCCGGCCTGAAGGTCCCGGCCAGGGCAGCTATGGAAAGGGCCAGGGGTATCCACATGATAGACAAATGCCTTGCGGTGGGGTCCTCTACAAAGAACAGGAGCAGGGGCAGAAGAAAGGTCCCGAGTGTCCACAGACGCTGTGAGATGGAAAGCCGCCTGCAGAACATGAGCAGGACCATGGGAACCAGGACGCAAACGCCGGAGACGAGGAAGATCGCCGGTGTAACCGGCTGGCTGAAGTTCCACCGGGGCATCTCGCTGGCGAGTCCTCCGGGAATAAGGCGGGCGATGACCGTCGGCACCCTGCGGACCAGGCGGTATGCGATCACGCCCTCCATGCCGGCGCCCCTTATCCTGGCGGACCTGAGACCTGCCTGTTCCAGAGCTGGAAATACGAACGGGGCGTAGACCAGGAGCATCAGAAGGGCCAGGAGGAGCAGTTTCCGCAAAGGAGCCCTTTCTCCCCGCTCCACCGTGAAATAGAGGAGGAAGCCGGACGCCAGAAAAAGGAAAAAGAGATGCTGAACCAGCATGCCGGCAAGCCCGACGGGAACGAGAAGGTAAGCGGCCGGCCGGTTCCCCTTCCAGGCGAGGTCGCAGAGCCAGATGAAGGTGAACCCGAAGAAAGCCAGCGTACCGTACAGCCACACCTCCTGCCCCAGCGAGACTGAATATGGCGAGACGGCCCAGAGCAGACCTCCCAGGAAGGCCGGAAAATTCCCCAGTCGGGGCCTGATGAACAGGAAGAGGGGCACCACGGCGAACGATGTGAGCAGGGCCGGGACGACCCTGAGGCCGGCCTCCGAAGTTCCGAAGAGCAGGGATGACAGTCTGAGGCTCAGGAAGGCCAGGGGAGGGTGGGGAGACCCCTGGAAGCTCGCCCTGAGGAGCTGGGAGAAGCCGCTTCGCATTAGTCCCGCCGCGTAGAACTCGTCGCCCCAGAGGCTCTTGCCGCCGACATCCGCCAGCCGCAGTACCAGGGCCGCCGCTACCAGTAATGACGGCAGCAGGAAGGCGGGGTCTCGCAGCCGGTCCGGGAGTTTCATTGCATCAGCGCCTGGAGGGTTCCTCTTATGTACTCGCGGAGGCTGTCCCTCCAGTCGGCCAGCTCCAGCCCGTTCTTCGATTTCTCCAGCTTCAGCGATCCGGCGGCTTCCATCTTGGGCCTGGGAGCGGGAAGGTCGAAGTCCGAGGAGAGACAGGGAAGGACCATGTCCGGAGGGTAACCGGCTGTCTTCAGGGTCTCTCTGGCCAGTTCGTACCTGCTGGCGGGAACTCCGGAGTTCACCAGGTGGTAGGTCCCGTACTGGAATCTGTCGACCAGCTCCATTATTCCGCGGGACAGGTCCATCGTTCCGGTGGGGGAGCCCACGCAGTCCCTGACTACCCTTATTTCATCGTCCGAGGATATCTTCCTCAGTATCCTGGCGACGAACTTCATGTCCTTCTCTCCGCCGCCGAAGAGCCAGCCGGTGCGAACTATCCAGTGCCTGGGACAGAAAGTCCTGACCGCCATTTCTCAGTGGAGCTTGCTCAGGCCGTATACGTTGCAGGGGGAGGGCATGTCGTACTCGTTGTAGGGGGAGTCCTTCTCACCGCTGAAGACGGCGATGGATGAGATGTACACCATGGAGGCCTTCCACCTGCTGCAGGCCTGCGCCACTATCTCCGTGCCCGTGGAATTGGTGCGGAAGGCGTATTCATGGTCCGTCTGGCACCTGTCCACGTCGGTTGCCGCGGCCAGCATAAGGACGATATCGGGTCTTTCCCGCTCTACGGCTGCATTCACGGCGGAAACGTCCGATACGTCGCACTGCCGGTGGGTGAAGGCGGATACTTCCATGCCCTTCCGCCATATCGGCACCAGGTCGGAGCCCAGCATTCCTCCCGCGCCCAGTACCATAGCTTTCATTCGGGGTTCCTCCTGAAGAGCTGGCCCAGCATGTCGGATATCGTGGTGAGGACTACACCCGGCTTCGCTCCGGAGGCGGCTCCGTGAAGCCTGGGAAAGTGATGGACGCCCACCTGGACAATTCTGTAACCTCTTCGAGACAATTTTATAAGTATTTCCGCGTCGATGAAGGCGCTGTCGCTGGTGAGCTTTATCCCGTCCAGGGCCTTTCTCGGGTAGAGCTTCATGGAACAGTTCACATCCTTTACCTTCAGGCCGAAAAGCACCCTGAGAAAAAATCCGAAGGTCCTGGTCTGCAGGACCCTGGAGAAACTGTCCGCCCTGTTGACCCGGTAGGCCGACACCACGGATTCACCGTCCCACGCCTGCAGCAGCTTCTCGAACTCGGAGAAATCGTACTGACCGTCGCCATCGGTGTATGCTACCACCTCGTATGTCCTTGCCGCGTTGAAGCCGGTCTTGAGAGCGCCTCCGTATCCCAGGTTCCGGGGGTTGTGGATGACTCTGACCTGCGGGAACTCGGCGGCGAGCTCGTCCGCCACTCTGGCTGTATCGTCGGGAGAGCCGTCCTCCACCACTGTAATGTCGTATTCCTCCGCAAGGCGGTCCAGTGTCTCGATAACGTTCAGCACCGTATTCCTGATGTTGCCCTCATCGTAGTAGGCGGGGCAGAAAAAGGACACAGAAGGCTTCCGCATTTCTTCCAATCTTCGAAGAGTAAGAAAAACAATGCTACATCAGGGCCTGAATGACAACCTGGAAACAGTTTCACCGGCATCGTGGAGAGCGGCCGGATGGATGCAGCTCCAGCATATAGACCTTCTGCGTGTTGCGGGTGGAGGTGTTCGTCGCGGTGAAACCGTACCCGCTGCAGTGCACGGCCCAGTGGTTCAGCTCCACCGGGTCGCATTCGCGGTCCAGCTTCGCGTGGAAGAGGACCTCTCCATCGGTGTCGTACACCCTGAAAACCGCTCCGGGATAGGAACCAAGCCTGACCCACAACCTGTCCCTGTCATCGGTGAAGATGCTCCTTATGGTGTGCCTGTAGGGATCCAGCCTTATCTCCGGGAGTTCCCTGTTGGGGTCGCCGCTGAAATGCCTGAACATGCTGGTCCGGTCGTCCAGTTCGTCGTCCAGCTCTTCGGGTGTCTTGGCCGTTCTCCCGATGGACTCATCCTCTATGACGAGGTATTCGGTGCCGTCGGGTTCGAAGCACCATATTCTGAACTCGTCTATCGATGAGACTGCGCAGAACACCCTGCCGTCGCCTGTGGCGCATGCGTAGATGT
>JAWOBF010000096.1:0-9165 GCA_046498225.1 Candidatus Aegiribacteria sp. | reverse complement strand
CAATCAAGCATCCGATGTGGCCGAGGGGTTCCTGTTCGAGTACCTCGTCCAACAGAACAACTTCACGCCTCAGGAAGATCTGGACAACGAGGATCATGAAGACGAAGAGTTCACGGTCCTCCACTTATTTCGAGCGGTGCCGCTCAACAGCGAGAGCGAGGATCGGTCGCAGGGGACGCCGAACCACATTTCTCTCTTCTTCGAGTATGGCTCCGCCGTGGATCTGGACAGGCACGACCCGGAGGCGTTGGCGCAGCATTGCTACGCGGAGATGCTCAAGGCCCATCCCGAGCTCAAGCTCTTTAGATTCGAAGTGATCGTCGAAGAGGCGATGTAGCGGCGTGGGTCGGGGGCCGACATGTTGAGAAGGTCATTTCGTTCGATCCGGGGGCGTTCGGCTCACGACTGCTTGATCCTCGCCGATCGATGGAGCGATAAGCGCGGCCATTCAAAAGAAGAGAACGAGTCCTGGATACTCCGAGTCGCCGACGGGCGCTTCTCCATCCTTTCGGGACACCTGGAGTGGTTGACCTGCTTCTGGGGTTCATTTCCGTTTCGCGATTGTATGGAAATAGTGTCAGAACGCGCCTCGGGGTAATCGATTCGGTAACAGGAAAGGGGAAGCCATGAACGATTTGAACGCGAGCCTGAGGGAAGAGGCGTGGAGCTGGCTGAAACAGGTGCAGATCATCCACCTGGCCACCTGGGACGGGAAGCTCCCGAGGGTAAGGCCGGTCAGTCTCATCTTCGATGAGGGAAGATTATGGGTTTCGACCGGTTCCAAGGACGCGAAGGTCTCTCAGATAGAGGACCATCCGGTCTTCGAGTTCTCCCTTATACTTGAGGGCGAAAACAGCAAGGGCTCCCTGAGGTGTTCCGGAAGCGCCGGAATAGTCGAGGATCAGGAGACCAGGAGCAGGATCTCCCGCAGCATACCGTTCTTCGGCCAGTTCTGGGATACGCCCGAGGACCCTTCCTACTGCCTTATAGAGCTGGTGGTGGAGAAGGGGGAGTATATGCGACCGAAAGAAATGACGGCGCACCGGTTCAGTGTTTAGATAAGATCGGGAAGGAAGGTGGAACCTCATATTGCCTGACATCTATGTAGACGCTGACGCCTGCCCCGTGAAGAGAGAGATATACCGTGTGGCGTCCCGGTATGACCTCAATGTCATCCTGGTGTCAAACTCCTGGATGCGTATTCCGGAATCCAGTCGAATAGAACTGGTGCTGGTGGAACAGGGCGCCGACCTGGTGGATGACTGGATAGCCGAGAATGTCCGGGACGGCGATATCGTGATATCCGGCGACATACCACTGGCCTCGAGATGCCTGAAGAAAGGGGCCCATGTTCTCGGCAACACCGGAAGACCGTTCACCGAGGACAATATCTGCGACGCCCTCTCAATCCGTGACCTCCTTCATGACCTGAGGGAACAGGGAATGATGACCAGGGGTCCGAAGCCCTTCTCAAGGAAAGACCGGTCAAGATTCCTGCAGGAGCTGGACAGGATCATCGTGAAGATAAGCCGGAAAGGGCCGTAGATGTTCAGTATCATCAGCCCCGGATGGAATTGAGGAGATCCGCACCGGATTCCGGTATTCATTTCTGCTTCATCATGGCTGAGGATCATCAGCAGTGGATGTGCTGTGTCAGCGCTGAGTGCGTTGAGCTTCATACACCGCATTGACGGACGGAGCCTACAGCATATCTCACAGATTCAAGCACGCTTCACCAGTTGGATAAAATCTGGATCAGATTTCATAATGGGGCTGCAGAGGAGGAGTGCGACCAGAGGTATAGTAAAATCCACCGTTCTATTGTTCGCCCTTTCCCAGGTAGTTTGGCCGCTGGTCCATTGGATTGCGCCAGGTGTCCAGGGCTTCCAGCATAACCGGCTCACCGGATATCGCTTCCATGAACTCCTCCCACCTGTCCTCCCGCAGAAGACCGTAGTCGCCGCCGAGCCTGATGAAGTACTCGTCCGCGTTTTCAGGACCTATGTAGTAGGCTACCTCGTCTCTCAGTACACCGGCTGTTACCCTCCATACAGCGTCCCTTGAGAAGTACTCCTCGGGAGCCCAGGGCAGAGCGTCGGCACCGTGACGGTAGGTTATCATCTCCGCAAGGGCCTTATGGGCAATAATAAGCTCCCAGTCCTTTTCGGAAAGAGCCTCGAGAACCTCGTCCGAAAGCTCCCGATAGAAACCGTAAGGGGGGTCGTGCATTTGAGGTCTGTATGACCCTGCAGTAAAGAATGAGATGAAGACAAGCAGAAGCACAGCTCCACTGAGAACCGGTACCGTCCGGCATTTTTTGTGAGAACTGCATACCCTGAAGATTTTTCTGACTGCAGCGCCGATGTAAGGAACCAGCACCAGCGGCAGCAGAAGCAGCGTACCGAAGAAGAGCCTGTAGGAAAGTCCCGTCAAAGTGAAATCAAGAAAAGGGAACAGGCCCAGCAGGCTGAACAGAAGCAGGATGTAATAACCTCTTCCCCGGCGAAGAAATGAAAACTTCCTTCGAAACAGTAGCAGGAGGCAGGTTGCAAGGGGCAGCAATGCAGCGGAGTATATCTCAACGAGCCAGGGAGGAGTTATTCTGAAAAGACCGAAAGTGCGAGTGAAAGCCGCAGGCACGAATATGGGAACAGGGGAAAGATCCTGAGTCACCCTTTCCAGGTCGTCCAGTGAAGGCGCAAGGGGAAGATTCTCCGAAATCAGAAGCAGCGATGCCAGAAGGATTAAGGCAGCAGCCCCAACCATCCAGTATTTTTTTCCCGGCCTGCGCATCATCGATCTCAGCCAGCCTCCCGCCCATGGCAGAGCGTACAGCAGCAGGAAAAGAACCGACAGAACCGCCGAGAAGCGGTGAGTGAAAAAAGTTGCCGAAAAGAGCAGAAATGTTCCCAGTAACCTTACCACGGCAAACCCGCTCGAAGAACCGGTTCCTTCCTCCCTGAAACGCCGGGCCAGACCCATGACGGAAGCCATGAAGAACAGGAGAAGGGCAAAACCAAGAAGGTTCTTGGGAAACTGCGTGAAGAAGTAGTTGAGCGAAGGACTCGCGGCTGAAATGGAAGCCGCCAGAAGCGCGGTGAAGCGTCGGACTGCAGGTTCCTTCTCACCGGCATCACGCTGTAACGAAAGGGACATAACGAAAACGGAAATAACGAAGATCAGCTTGATGAGAACGCTGCTCATCCTGTAGGCGGCTTCGTAATTCCCGGTAATAACATGAAAGGCCAGAAGAGGAACATATACAAGGGAATACTCGGGAGAGTGCATTTCCCCCTTCTCAACCAGTGATTTCACCTGAACCAGGTAGTAGTAGCCGTCCCAGCCGGTGGCGTATTCGGTCCGGGCAACTGCGATTGCTCCGCTTAACGTTACAGAGGCCGCCAGCAGCAGAAGAAGAGCTGCCGTTGCGGTTCTCAGGCAACCGGTGGATTCGAATATCATTCAGTACTGAATTGAAAATCCTCGAAAAGACCGCGGTCGCTCGATATCCAGCCCTCTCCGAACCTCAGCGTATCGCTGAATATGGTCATGCGGTCGAGCCTTTCGTCCTGGTCAGACCATGTTCCGGCGTAGGGGTCGTACCTGTCCTGGTCGTAGCTGGCCAGCCTGTGCAGGCGGCCGAATATCCTTATCGCACTGTCATTTATGATCTGCCAGTTGCCGTCTGCGTACATTCTCTCTTCCGATTCCCTTCTCTCATCCTCTTTCCAGACCACAAAGCTGCCGTTGGAGCGGATGACCATGGACTGCCTGTTGTAGAAGGTAGCCTGAGACCGGTCCTGATAGATCTGCTTGTCTATGAATCCGCCGGCGGCGCAGCCTTCGGCCCACTCCAGCGTCTGCAGTTTTCTTTCCTCGCTGCCCTCGGTGTCCATCACGAACCACTTTCCGCCGTCGAAGAAGTGCAGTTCACTTATAACCAGGTCTCTGTACACCTCACCGGGATATATCTCCAGCACGTCCATGCTGAAATCCCTGCCGGCAAGAGGTTCCTGCAGGTAGACCACCTGCGGAGACATGGTATCGTCCAGCCTGTACTCGGCCGAATCACCACCAGCAACGCCAAACGAGATGGAAGCCGCCCTTTCGTTCTGGTCGAAGTGTTCTCTCGAGCGGTGGTAACCGTTCCATATCTTAAGCTGCTCTATGGTTACGGGTTCTTCGAAGCTGAAGAACAGCCCCTCCCCCTCGCCGGTCCTGTTCGGGTTGCCATCCGCCCATCCGAAAGCTGTTCGGGAATCGAAAAGGAAATCGGGACTGTAAGCCTCCACGGGATCAAGCATAGATGATGCGCTGACGCTGCCTTCTATCTTCGCTATAGGTATCATCCTCAGAGGAACGTCGTTTCCCGAAGTGTCCCGCACGATTACTTCTATCTCGCTCACGGCCACGGGAACATCCCTCTGGTAGCGGATTCCCTGTTCATCACGGAAAGTGGATTCAGTGGAAACTATCTTGACGAAGACACTCCTGGTACTTCCGTAGGCGTTGACAGGGTTTCCAGGGCTGCGTATGGAGCCTTCAATACCGTTCAGATACAATCGGATAGATTCCACCCCTTCGTATTCACTGCTTCCCGGAACGGTATTCACCCGTAAGTATTCGATCTCCTGAGGTTCGGAAAAAGTGAAATACAGACCTTCGTCCGGTCCTGCGCCGGGCATGGTAGCCCAGTACGTAGTGGTATCGCCGTCGAAGGCATTCTCAGGTCCGTACTGATCTTCAGGAATACTGATGGAGGTGGCGTAGCACATCTCCAGGTAAACCTCCGGGGATTCCACAACAGCTACAGACGTATCCGCTCCGGCAACTTCATTTTCCGATCCGTCACCGTCATCCGGAGTATCCGCATCCTCAATGTCATTCTCTGATCCGTTACCGGTATCCGCAGGATCATCGACGGGTTGAGAATCGTCGTTTGCCCCTCCGCAGGAGAATACCGCTGCGAGCACAAAAACACACAGCACCGCGCAATATTTGTTCATATCAACCTCCAGAGGGGCCATGACCGGTGATGGTTAACACCGCTCAGCTCCCTCTCATCCAGTAATTTATCGAAATGATGATAATCCTTCTCCAACCAGTCGCCTCCCCATCGCCAGCCGAGAAGCCTGAACAGTTCAACCACCGGATGACCGTCGTAAAGCGTTCCCGGCACCGAAGGGTCGTACTCTTCACCTTCCGGAAATACCTGACCGTGACTGAAGTAGGGATTCTGACAGGGATTAATGTCTATGGCCTGGCCGTAAGCATGTTTGGAAAGCCTGTCGGAGCCAGGAACTTCGCGGTAGTTGAAAGCGGAAGTATTGTTCCTTCGCATGGACTCGAAGTCGTCCCAGTCCAGCAGCGAAATAGGTTCCACCGACTCCATGGGAAAACCTGTAAGCAGCATGAGCAGGAAGACCAGCTGCAGCTCCCCCTGCAGCCTGGCATCAGCAACTATCTGACCCCGGTGAAGTTCGCCGTCGAAACCCCAGTGAACCACATCTATAAGAACCTGGTTATCCAGTATCCACTGAGGGCACTCTTCGCTCACTCCTGCAATTGATTCTTCAAAGGTCAGTCCACGGTACTCATTACCGCAGGCTGTTACCGAGAATACCATAACAAGCAGTAAAACCAGTCTTGTACAGAAGTACATTCTCTCCCCGATCATCCGGGATGTGTTCACTCCCGGGTCATTCAGCGCCTGGTTGAATAATCTGGCAGTCAGCATTCAGGGTCAAGAGAGGAGGATTCACTGAACTCCCGGCGCTTCCCCCGGAGTTACCGGAAACCACTGTTCCGCTCCCGCATCCAGGACGATGATGAGCCACGGATTACATTACGCCCGGTTGGAAACTATATTTCCACTGATAATTGTTCACCCTTTGCTCTGAATGGGGGTCCCGTGGCGGAGTACAGAAGGGTTCTCGTGATACTGAACCCCGTTTCAGGAAGGAAATCCGGCGGCTCCCACACCGAAAGCATCCGGGAGGGTCTTGGGGAAGTCCAGTTCGAGATACGGGAGTGGCAGGGGGGAGACGGTCCCGCAGAATGGACCGCCTCCGCTGCGGATGAGGGCTTCGACCTTATCATCGCCGCCGGGGGTGACGGCACCGCCTGCGCCGTGGCTGACGGGCTGGCCAGAGTGGGCTCACATGTTCCCATGGCCATCTATCCCGTTGGTTCCATGAATTTCCTGGCGGGGGAGCTGGGTTATCCAGACGACACGGAGGAAATCATTCCCTGGATACTCAGGCAGGATGTGGTGGACTGCGATATCGGGTATCTGGAGGAATGCGACAGATTTTTTCTCATAAGTGTTTCAGGGGGGCTTCACGCGGACATAGTGGAGGATACCCCCCGGCAGTCGAAGAGGTACCTGGGCTGGCTGGCCTACGCCTATCACAGCATTCCCATACTCTTCTACGGCAAATGGTACCGTCTGTGGGTGAGAATCGACGGTAAAAGTTACTCATGGAAGAGCAATGCCATGATCATACTTAACATGGCTTCATCACTTCCCGGAACGGAATCCCTTCCCGGCCGGGTTTGCTCCAACGACGGGAAGCTGGATCTTCTGGTGAACAGAAAGGGAAGTTTCTTCGACCTCGTCAAATTATATATCGGAAAGCTTTTAAAAAGAAAATTCCCGCTTCACAGGCTGGCCTGGGACCAGGGGCGCGAAATGACAATCGACTCGAAGCCGCCAATGCAGCTCCAGATGGACGGCGAATCCATAGGGAAAACCCCGGTTACAATAAAGATCCTTCCCGGCGCGGTGAAGATGGTTGCCGTTTCCCTCGGCTCGGCGTAGCATCGCTATTGCGATGCTGGCCGATCAGTCAGTCGGCCGCAGCTGCTCGGGCTAGGTTTGCCAGAGCTTCGGCGATAATGCCGATGTTTTCGTCGCAGCCCTGCAATTCGTGTCGTTCCGCCAAGTAATAAGGATCGTTGTAAGAGAGCCAGACGGCTCCCGACTCGTCCTGCCAGATCAGCATCTTCTGGGGCAGGTCAATCGCCATCGACTGCGAACACTGCATGAGAGGGGTTCCCGCATTGGGATTCCCGAATATGAACAGCTCGGTGGGTCTGAGCGCCAGCCCTACGCCGTCAGCGCCGGCAGCGTGATCGATCCGGGCGAACAGTGTCATACCTTTCTCTTCAACCTGCTGTTCGAGTCTGTTTCCCGTTTCTCGAACGCTGAAGCAGCTCCGTACGGTCACCAGACCGCTCTCGGCCAGTGCAGAGGACGCTGCCAGGGAGATCAGAATGATGATGAATACCAGCGACTTTGACATAGAATTCCCCTCCTGTTTTTTGAATCAACAACATAATAATAACCGTCGGTGACTGGGGTCAAGCAACATAAGGTGCAGCTTATTTCCGGACGGAGCCGGTATACCTTTGGGGCATGGTTCTTGTTTCCTGTCATGCTTCATCACTCGTTGACCGGTCAGAGCTCCTTCGGTATCATGTGATCAGACAATGATACTGACGATACTGGATGAAGAAACCATGTCTCTAAGCAAGATCACAGAGCAGATCATGGATGCAGTGAAACATATTTGACTGTGATCTCAAGGAAGTTTGCCGGATCGAGCTTCATGATCATCGGGGCCCGGACCTTCGTTCAGGGTTTGAGAGTTTGATCTTCTGGAGGGAATATGAAGTACCTGTTTCTTTTCTTGTTCGCAGCCGCCGCTCTGGGCGGCGGTACGCGAGTTATAGCCGATGATGTTTCATCATACTGCAGGAGTATAGTGGTGACTGACCGGGGCGGTGTTATATACGTAAGCGATACCGGGGAACTGCGGACGATCGATCCTGATTATTCCGGCGATCCCATCAACATGGCGATCGACTGGGGAATGCAGCTGCAGGACTGGAGGCCTGGGAGGGTCTCGAGTCTCCAGGGCAACCCGGGGGGCACGATGATATGCTTCACACAGACCGCCGGGGTTCCCGAGGAATACTACACCGATGAAAGACAGAACATACCCTACCCGGAGATAGTTGCCGTATGCAGGTCGGACGGCACCGCGCCCCGTATCCTGGGACTTTCCTTCGATGTGGGAAGCGGTCCTCATTTCGCTTTCACACAGGATTCCAGGTTCGTCTACGGGGGTCCCTGGCTGGAGTGCCGACCCACACCGGCGGATTTCATAGAGTTCTTCGCAGGAGATGGCTCCGGGGAAATGGAACCATGGCTCCTGGTGGACCTGGACACGGGTGAGCGCAGCGGCGACCCCGGCGTGATCGGAGACGGCTTCAACGGTAATCCCTGGTCGGACCTGGCAGCAGCCGGCTGGTACCCGCCCAACACCATAGTTGACATAACGACACAGGAAATCCTGCTGCGGGACACATCTGTCAACAGTCCGGCGATAATTTCCCAGTGGGTACTGCCGGACGGCGGCCTTGCCATGACTTCTTCGGGAGAGCAGGTTCTCCGGCTTGCCGACGGTTCCGAATGGATAAACCCGGGGGACAGGATAAACATCTACTGCAGGCTGCAGGATGGGAGGTACATCTTCACCCGGGATTCCGGAGAGACGGTGCTGGTGGGAGGCATCGACTGGTCGGATTTTTCATCGGTTCCGGCGGTGGAAATACCCTGGATGGAAGGTCTGTATCCAGGAAGCCTGGTGAGGGAGATCCCCGGAAGCGAGTGGGTGGCCTATCTTGAGGGAAGTTTCCTCATGCTGGCGCAGCTCCCCTGAGGACCGATCCTAAAACCTTTCTCAGCTGATCGGAGCCGGATGACATAACGGGGCCTCGGCTGCGACGTATCCCGGCATGTACAGGGGTTCGCCCTTCACCGGGAAAAAATGGTGGGAGCTTTCCGCAAATTACTGGCGCCATGCCGAAGATGAAGAGTTTGATGAATATCTGCGGTGCGGCGATCCGGCTTCAGAGTAGCAGTGCGACCCGATAAGGCGTTTCCATTTTAAATCGTCGGTATCTCATGTTTGCCCGAGCATGTTTCAGTCAGTATGATTATTTCCATGTAGGAATTGAAGGCTGTTCGGGATTAATGGACTGCTCTTGGAACTGGTAATGGGGTTATGAAAGATCCACTATTCCATTGCATTATTGCATTTCCCCCTTTTGTGCATTCCTGGTCAACTACACCCCCCCAATCCTTTACCGCAGGAGGTG
>JAWOBF010000091.1:0-50723 GCA_046498225.1 Candidatus Aegiribacteria sp. | reverse complement strand
CCAGGCCGCCGGCTGCGGCGGCAAGGGCCAGTATCCTGCTGAAGAAGGCACCGGCGGCGGACAGCATTATCAGCGCGGGAAGAAGCCAGTGGCATGCCGTTACGAACCCGGAGGTCCCGCCTGCTGTTCCGGCGGCGGGAAGGTACTCCTCCCCGGCCATCTCTATCCACCTGAGGTCCTCCTCCACCGGCGGAATGTCCTTCAGCCTCCCGTCCAGACCTTCCAGTTCTCTCTTCCTGTCATCGAAAACGCTCATGTCCCTGTACAGGTCCATCAGATCATTCTCCGACGGAAGGCGGTCCAGCGTCAGCTGCAGTTTCTGCTTCTCCCCGTGGACCTGAAAGGCCCTGTGCCTCTTGGCGTCCTCCATCTCCACGAGACGGCTTTCTATCCTCTGCCGCCTCCTCTGAAGGGAGTTCATCACCACGAGGGAAGCCTTCTCGTCCACTTCCTTCCGCAGCTCATCGATGTAGCTGAGCTCATGTTCCAGGGTCAGCCTGTCCTTGATGAGACCCTTGTTGTCAGCCACGATGACCCCGTCGGTTATTCGGGCGTTCTTCACCGTCTCCTGCCCTATCCTGGACTCTACCTCGTCCAGCACCCTGTTTCCCGAGAGGTAGGTTCTGAGCACTTCGTCCCCCACACCGTCCCCCGCTTCGGAAAGTCTGGTTTCTCCGGCCCGGACCACCATCAGCCTGGAAAGGTCCTCCGGAAGAGCCTCGTCGCCGGATGTATGATCCTCCAGCCTGGGGCTGCCCGGAGTGAATACGGTGACGCCTTCCTCCAGTCCGGACACCTCTATCTCGCCCCTTGGGTCCCATTCTCGAACTGTGGCTGCCCTGGTCCTGGTGCGTGTGCTGGTCCAGCGAGTGTTCCGCCCGGTCCTGAAGAGCAGTGATATCAGCGCTTCGACAATGTAGGTCTTGCCGGTCTCGTTATGGCCGTAGACCAGGTTCAGCAGACGCGGCTCCAGGATCAGGTCATCTTTGAGGGGACCTTCCCTGCTGATGGTTATCCTTCTTATCCTGACTGCCGTTTCCATCAGCCTTCTCCGAATACGACGTGAAGTGAGGCTTCGATCACCTGTTCCTTCTCGGGCTCGTCTCCCCCGAAATTCCAGTCCATCTCTTCAATGAACTCTATCGCCTTCCTGGCGATGGCGTTCCGCTTCAGGTCACGCGCCACCCGCAGAGATGATATGTCGGGTCCCTCCCCGTCGTAGAAGCTGTAGGAACTGAAAACATCCTTCAGACAGTTCATCACGGCTTCCCGGTCAGAGGTATAACCGGATACGGTCACTCTTATCCGAGCTTTCTTCTTCTCCTCGCGGTCAAGGCCCCATGTGGCTATCCTGGCAAGGGCATGGTTCCTGAGCCTTTCCAGCTCGTTCTCATCCGGTATCACCAGAAGCTTCTCCTGAAAGAAAAGAACATCAGTATCCACCGTGCTCGATGAAACCTTTCCGGTGGAAGTATCGAAAGTGAGAAACCTTCTTCTGCCGGTCTCGTTGATGTCCAGGCCGCAGGGGGACCCGGGGTAGTGTACGTTTCCCATGTCCGCGGGCTTGTGTATATGGCCCAGGAAGATCTTCCACGGCTGGTACCTTTCCACGTCCCGCCTGTACAGGGGCATGTATGTGCCCTGCTCGTAGGGGTTCCGCTCCTTGGTTCCGCTGACGTAATCTCCATGTCCCACAAGTATCCATCGCCCGTGAATATCCAGGCCCTCAAGCCGCTCCGCCATGCCAGAGGAGTCTGAATAGGGTATGAAGACCGTCTGAAGACCGTCCATCTCCATGACTTCAAGGCTGTCGTGGATGCGGATGTTGTCCCCGACAATGATCCGGCCGGATATGTCCGGGTCGTGATTGCCGGGTATCACGTGAAACCGGATAGAGGGATTGTTCCCGCATACCTCCTCGAACCCCGCGTAGCTCGAGCAATTCTCGTCGAAGAGGTCCCCCGCTATTACCAGGGATCCGATTCCCATGGATTTGATCTTGTCTACTATGTCCTGAAGTGCGCGGTGCCGCTCGGGATGGCCCGAATCCTCCGAAAGGTGCACATCGGCGGTGAAAGCGATATTCATTCGGACAGGGCGCCGGGATGCGATGGTTGAATACCGCGGTTGATCAATTGGCTACCTCCATGCAGGGATGACCGGCCACCAGACTGAAGATAACAGAGGCACACCGAAAAGGGAAGCATGAACCGTACCTCGATCAACCCCTGTTTATTAAGGCCATACCGATTTTTTGAGTTTATCATGGAAGGCGGTGTCCGAATATTACCACCGGTAAGGAGGGGCGGTGTGGAATAGTTGACATCATATGCCGGCTGTCAGCTTCAAGGCGTCCGCCGCCCTGTCTTCATCGCTTCCGGGTGTTTCCACGATGCCGGGGACACTGCTGAAAGCCTTCAGCGAGGCCATGTACCGGAGCGGCTCCAGCCCTATGAGCCCGCTGCCTATCCCGGCATGTCTGTCCCTGCGGCTTCCCCGCGGGGTCAGGGAATCGTTCATGTGAAAAGCCCTTATGCAGCCTATGCCGGCCGTCCGGTCGAAGGCTTCCATCGTGTCATCAACCGCCGCACTGGAGGAAAGGTCGTACCCGGCCGCGAAAGCGTGGCAGGTATCGAAACAGACTCCGGTCCTTTCCGGCATCCCGGTGAGTTCAAGCAGCATGGTCAGCTGTTCGAAGGACCGGCCCAGTGTGGTGCCCTGCCCCGATGTGTTCTCGAACAGCACGCCGGTGGTTGAGGGAGAATCCGAGAGTATTCTGCGGACAAGGGATGATATGATCCCGATGCCGTGCGTCTCGCCCGATCCCAGGTGGGCCCCGGGATGGATTACGGTCCATTTCATCTTCAGCCGGTTTATTCTGTCCAGCTCCTCCCGCAGCGCGTCGAGGGACCTCTTCCGAACCTGGCTGCGTGTGGATGCGAGATTTATGAGGTAGGAGGCGTGGGACACCATGGGTATGGAACTCTCACCGAAGACCTTCGCTTCCTCCTCGGTGACGGCCCGGCCCAGCCACCGTCTCTGGCTTGTGGTGAATATCTGTCCGCAGCCCAGGCCCGATTCCCTGATGGTATCCAGGGCATGTGCAAGTCCCCCCCGCACCGAGGCGTGTATTCCGGGTATCAATATCTATCGGTCGCCTTCCGGCCGCAGGCAGGTCCTTCGGAAATGGTGGAGATTGACGGCGCACTGCTCCGCCAGCCTGCTCCTTTTGGGAGAGATGTCGTTGAGGATCTCCCGGGAGGATTCCCACGTTCGGTCCAGCAGCGATGAGAGCCTTCTGTCCCAGTCATCGGCCTGCGGGTCCACCGTCAGGCCATCCAGCTCTATCTCATCCATGAAGCGGTATCCCTTGGAGGCGTAGGGAACCGCAACCGGCACCGTTCCGGTGACCACCGAAAGTATGGCGCCGTGGAGAGGTACGGTCACGAAGAGCCTGCACCCGGAGATACCGTTCAGGAATTCCCGCAGTTCGCCGGGCATGAGGACCGATGCCCTGTGGCTGTTCCTCATCATTGCCATCACAGCGACGCACTCCTCGTCGTCGGAGTTGGAGAGGCTTCCAGTGTGGAATGGAAAGAACCGTATCTCGCCTCCCCTGGTCTCGATGTGCCTGTCCAGGATGGCGGCCCATTTCCTCCTGCGCTCCGACACGTCCGGCTCGCGGTAGAGACCAAGTTTTTTCCGCCATTCCAGCGGCAGCAGCTTTCCCTGCCTGTTGGAAACGTTCCGCAGGGCCACTCCCAGTACGTCCGGGGTATCATGGAGCCCGGCGTAGTCACCCGCCAGGGTGAAGGTCGAATCCGACGCCAGCTTCACTCTTTCCGGGTCCAGCCCCAGCTGCATGAGAGTATCGTAGGAAGGTCTGTCCCTGACCGTGATGCCGCTGCAGTATCCAAGCCATTTCCTCAGCTGTCCCGGTGTCCACCTGGCCAGTTCGTCCCCCTGGCCTATCCCGATGGACCATGCGAAGGCAGGCTTCCCGTAGCGTTTCGCCAGCCTCAGGGGGTGAAGGTTGTAGGGGGTGTAGAGCAGGGAAGACCTGTCCTGGGCCAGCTCGCCTCCGCCGACTATCACCACGTCGGACCATCTGACGGCCCGGACCATGGCGCGAAGCCTTCCTTCGCCCACGTCGAAGGGTTTCGCCCCGTAGGTGGCCTCGGTCTTCCCGGGGACCGCCGACATCACTCCCGTTCGAATTCCGTCAAGGGATGAGAGGTCCCTTACCTGGGAGGCGAAGATGGCCTCGTCCCCCACGTTGGAGCCGCCCTTTTCAAGCTGTCCCCAGGAGGCGGTGAATATCCTTTTCATGGGATGAATATACAGAAATATTCACCGCGTGGACCGCCGGTACGGCAGTCAGCGGCGTTATCAGTGATGGTAGGAGAAGTCCCTGAGGGTCTCCGCCATCTGTCTGAGCCTGCGGTCCACCCTGCCGAAAATGGATCCCTCCGGGTACGTCCCATCCGGTTGCACCTCCCCCGCTTCCGTACCCATCAGGAGTTCGGCCCCCTCATTAATCATACTGACAGGGTAGATATGGAACGTGCCCTTCCTTACGGCGTCTATGACGCTGTCCCGAAGATGGAGGTCCTTAACGTTCGCCCCCGGTATCATCACGCCCTGTGTGCCGGTGAGGCCCCTGCCGCAGCACACGCGGTAGAAGCCCTCTATCTTCTCGTTCACCCCGCCGATGGCCTGGACCTCCCCGAACTGGTTCACCGAACCGGTAACGGCGATGTCCTGCCTGAGGGGTATCTCCGACAGGGCGCTCAGCAGAACGTACAGTTCTGTGGAGGAAGCGCTGTCCCCCTCTATTCCGCCGTAGCTCTGCTCGAACACCACGCTGGCGGACAGTGAGAGCGGGTAGTCCCTGGCGAACGTGCCCTGCATGAAACCGGCGATTATAAGCATTCCCTTGGTGTGGGTTATGCCGGACATGTCCGCCTCGCGCTCCACGTTTATTATTCCCTTCTTCCCGGCGGACACCCTGGTGGTTATCCTCATGGGCAGGCCGAAGGAGTAGTCCACCCCGCGGTAGACCGCAAGGCCGTTGACCTGTCCCACCCTTGCCCCCTCGGTATCCACCATCACCACGCCGTCGACTATCTGTCTGGTGGCGTACGTCTCCGACATGTTCAGGCGGAATATCTTCTGATCGATGGCTTCCATGACGTGCTCCGCGGTCACCGTGGATTCCCCGGCCTGCCTGGCGAAGTAGGTCGCCTGCCGCAGGTAGTCGGTGACCCTGTTGAACTCCAGGGATATCCTGTCATGAATACCGGCTATCCTGGCGCTCTCCTCCACCACCGCGGCCACCGCGCCTGAGTCCATCGGCAGCAGCTCCTCCTGCCTTATTATTCCGGCCACGACGTCAGCGAAGTCTCTCACGTTGTCCTTTGTGGCCTCCATGGTGAAATCGAAAGCCGCCCTTATCCTGAAAAGGAGGCCGAACTCCTGCTCGTAGGCCGCCAGCATCCGGTAGAGGGAGGAGGTGCCCATCAGTATCACTTTGACGTTGGTGTCCAGCGGTTCCGGGTTGAGATGCACCGGATGGATGCCCATGGGGTCGTGACTCCTGATGACCGTGGTCTGGTTCCTCAGGGTCTGTATGAGCCTCTGCCACAGAGAAGGGTCCCGGACAAGGTCCAGCGCGTTCATTATCAGGTATCCGCCATCGGCCCTGTGAATGGCCCCGGGTCTTATCATGGTGTGGTCGCTGTAGGGCTTGCTGTCCACCACCACCCGGTCGATGTTGCCGAACAGGCTCATGGAGTCGGGGAATTCCTCTATCACCACGGGACGCTTGTCATTCCCGGAATTGTCGACTATCAGGTTGGGGGTAAGCAGCACGTAAGGGTCGCTGCCGTCGGAGCTTCCGGCAAAATCCTTGAGGTTCTGCAGTATTATCTCCACTATCGAATCGGCCCAGCTGTCAGCCTTGTCGTCGCTGATCGCCTTGAGTATGGCGATGATGCCCTCGACAGTAGGCTTCACCAGGCGCCTGGCCATCATCTCCAACTTGGAGTTGAGTTCTATCTCCAGGTCCCGCGTCAGCCGGAACGCGTTGGTGAGCTGCTTGAAGAGCTTCTCATGCTGCCGGGTGTAACTGTCGAACTCCTCCTGTGTCAGCTTGCCCTCGTCCTTCATCCCCTCGAGTGTGTCGAAGGTTACGGGCTCCTCCTCTATCACCGGAAGGACATCGGGCCTGAAATCATTGGGCCCGACCGGTACGTTGACTATGGCGAAGCCGGCTTTCGCCGCCTTCTCCTTCACCTTGTCCATGATTACCTGCTTGCGATCGCCGTAGGTGGCCTTGACCGCCCTGGACTCCATTTCGGCCCTTTCACTCCCGAGAACCGCGGGAATGTTGCTTTTCAGCAGCTGCACGCACTCCTCGAGTGTCTCCACGAAACGGGCCCCGCCGCCGGCGGGGAAGGTGAGGACCACCGGGTTCCTGGGTTCCTCCATGTTCCTTACGTACATGATGTCCCTCAGGTCTTCGGTGGTGGTGTCCATGCTTTCCAGTATCCTCTTGATGGTGGTCTCCCGCCCGGTACCGGAGACTCCGGTAACGAACATGTTGTAACCGATGGAAGGTATCTCCAGCCCGAGCCGCAGGGCCCTTATGGCCCTCTCCTGTCCTACTATCTCAAATGAGGGCTTGATGTCATCCGTAGTATTGAAATCAAGGGCGTCTGGCGGACACTTCCATTTCAGTTCATCTGGTTTCAGCGGGCTTACGGCCATCTTCATATCCTTCCAGCATGTTTGCGTTCCTGCTTCCCGGGAGGTTCGGGCGCCAGCGGAGGGACGGACAGCGGTCCGGGCCGCACCTCCCGCCCTCTCATCCTGTTCCCCCGTTCCACTCTACCCCTTACTATAACGGTCGCCTCCGGACGGACAAGAATGGACATCGCCCGCCGGAAGAGGGGGGCTGGGAGAAAAAGGTCCGCCACTCCGCTGCCGTCCTCCAGCATGAGAAACCCCGCGCCGCCGGCGAGTCTTCTTCCGGTCACGAACCTGCCCCATATGCTGAAGCTCCCGGAATCGGGCGCCCGGCGGAGGGGAACGGTCCCCTCGGGACGGGGCAGCAGTTCCAGGGGGTTCGCCGACAGGGGAAGGCCCAGAAGCCCCAGCTCCATGGCGACCCTGGTCCGCGTGGAATAATCCGGAAGGCGGGGCGCTCCCGAAGGGGGCCCGGGAAAGAACCCGCCGTCACCGGCCTCCAGCTCCATGAGAGCTTCGGGGGGCGAGAAGCCGATCTCTCCGAAACATCCGGCGGCGGCCATGTTCCTGCACAGCGCCATTCCACACCCGGAGCCAGGCACCTGCGAGGGTCTGTCGTAGGGCCTTCCCTTCCTGAGTTTTTCGTACTCGGTTGCGCCCATTCCCCTGAGATGATGAAAACCGGGAATGATCGTTCCGTCCCTCTCCCGTGTCAGCCACCCGCCGGTGTTAACCCCCGGGGGCTGGAAGCCGATGCCCAGCCTTCTGGCCTCCTCCAGGTAGACCCTGGGAGCGTAGAAGCCCCCTCCCGCCGCCATCACCGCGGCCATGTAGATAGCGGGATGCTCCGATTTCAGGATGGCCGCACCGCACGCTACCGCCCCGTAGGTGAAGGCATGGGCCTTGCAGAACCCGTAACCGGCGTAGCCGGAGAGGGTCTTCCATACGGCGCCCGCCTTCTCGGGCCCCATGCATCTTCGCCTGCAGATGGAGATTATCTCCTCCTCCTTCACCTCCCTTCTCTTCAGCTTCCTTCTCAGAAGGTCCGCGGAGGCCTCGTCCAGCCCCAGAAGCTCCTCCGCCGCCCTGGAAACGTCCTCCTGGTAGAGCATGACTCCCAGGTTCTCCCTCAGCGCTGCACGCAGCTCCGGCAGGCACGAGTCCAGCATCTCCCCCGAACGGAGACACTCCAGGTAATCCCTGCGCCCTCCGCCGGCGGAAGCCCCCGGCCGTACCAGCGCCAGAGCCCTGGCCACGTCCTCCATGGTTCGTACCCTCATCTCCCTCAGCAGTCCCCGCATGGCGGGAGATTCAACGTGGACCACGCCTATGGTCTCTCCCCGGTCCAGCATCTCCCTGGCTTGCGGAGGTATGCCGCCCCCCCGCCGGAATACGCTCATGGGACTCCCGCCCAGCCTGTCACACGCCACGGACACGGTGGTCAGCCCCCTCTGGCCCAGGAGGTCCATCTTGAGAAGGCCCATCTCCTCGACTCCGTCCTTGTCGAAATGGGTTACGGGGTAGCCTGAGGCGCTGGTATGCAGGGGCACGATGCAGTCCACGGGACCCTGAGCGCACACGAACCCGCAGGGGTGGGGCGCCAGGTGGGAGGGAATACCCCTGAGAGGCAGGGATGCCTCCAGCGCTCTTTTCGCCTCCGGTCTTCTCCAGACCCGGTTGTCGCGGCTGCGGATCAGCCCGGAGAGGGTGTCGATCTCGCCGCTGCCCATGCCCAGGCCGGCGGCGGCCACCCTGAAGGCGGACCTGTGCCTGTGGGTCACGGTCTGGGAGACCGCGGCGCCCCTCCTGCCCGACTTCTCCAGGAACCAGTCTATGACCCGGTCCCTCATCGAACTGTCCAGGTCCAGGTCTATGTCCGGAGGGCTGGTCCTGAGAGTGTTGAAGAACCGGGAGAAGGACAGGCCGTGCTGTATGGGGCAAATAATGGAGATGCCCAGAAGGTACGCCACGATGCTTCCCCCGGCGGAACCCCTGGCCGAGACCGCTATGCCGTTTTGCCTGCAGTGTTCGACTATCTCGAAGAATCTCAGGAAGTAGCCGGCCAGGCCGTTCTCGCTGATGGCCGAGAGTTCCATCTCCATCCTGCGCAGGGCCGCGGGACTGCCCCGGTACAGGGTCGCCAGCCTTTCAACGGCTATCTCCGCCAGCAGCCGTTCCTCCCCTGTCACCCTGAGCCTGTCCCTGCATCTCACAGAGGGCTGGCCCGGAAGGGCCTCCGCAAGCCGGGTGTTGTTCTCCAGCGACCGGGCCGCCTTCCAGAAGCTCCTCCGGAACATCCCGGCATCGGGCATGACGTTCTGTTCGGAGGCGAATTCCTCCAGCGCCTGTTTTTCCCCCTCGATGGCCAGGTACCCCCGTCGCAGGACCCGGTGAGCGCCGACCTGCTCCTTCCGCGTGAACAGCACCGGCCACAACGCCAGCGGGCGGCATCCCGCGTCCATTATCTCCCTCTCGGCGTCGGCCGGGGCCCTTCGGGACAGGCAGCCGGGCAGGACCTCCACGAATATCTCTCCCCCGAAACCCAGCCGGTCCCTCAGGACTATGGCTTCGGCGGGACTCCCTGTCACGGCGGCAAGGTCCGTTCCGCTTTCCAGGGCTTCCTCCGGGGATACCCGCCGGGGGAGATGGACCGCGGTGACGAGCCGGCACAGGCTTCCCCATCCCCCGTCCATGGCGATGAAGACGGTGGGCGCACCATCAATTTCCAGCTCCACTCCGGCGGCGCCGGTAACCCCCTGCTTCCCGCATTCCTCCATGAACTCCAGCTGTCCCGACGCCACACCGGGGTCGGCGAGTACTCCTCCGGAAAAACCGCTGCGGGCGACTCCGCGGGCCAGCTCCGCCGGGGAGGTCACCCCCCTGCGGAAGGAATACCAGCTTCGAAGGGGCGCAATCATGTACTTCATGCCGTAAAATATGTAAACATATGTTCACAAAAACAGCCCCCTTTGAGGAACGGCCCGACAGACCGATGGAATAACAGCCGGCGCGGGAATGTAACAGCGGTGAAAGGATCAGATAGTAATTCACAGGAACGGGAGGAACGAAAATGGTGCTGAACGCGATGACGACCCTGATGGTGTTCTCTGTATCGGTAGCCGCCTACTTCTGTCCGGGACGTTCCGCCGGCGAGGATTATCAGGAAGTAGTGTCTCGGGTGGCGGAGATGGTCTGGGACAGCGAGGTGACCCGGATGGCGTCGCGCCACGGCCTCGATGTGGTGAACGTGACATGGGAGGATACCGGGCGCTACAGCGGATCATGCTGGGGACCCAACATCTCGGACATGACCATCCAGGTCCACAGCTACCGGAACGGGGCGGAGCATCCCACTCTCACCTGCATGCCGGTGATAAGGTACCCGAACTTCCATGACATCTCGGCGGACATGGACCCGGAAAACTTCTACCTGCTGGTGGGCAATGAGATAGGGGAGGAACTGGCTCCGGTGTCCCTTACCGATTTCGTGGACAACGTACGCTATTACCTGCACGATCCGGACTCCTGGGAAGGCGACGAGCACAGCCTCCTGTGCGAGCGGGACAGCGTCGTCCTGGTGAGCGCCCAGGCTGTCTTCCTTCCCATTCCTTCCAGCGGCAGGGCGACCTTCAACCCGGTACTCTACAATTACCAGTCCTACGAGGAGAACCCGGCGGTGCTCACCATCCTGGTGACCCGGGAGGGAACCAGCGTGACTGTGATAGACAATACGAGGGACGCGGTCCCCGGCTCCTGGAGCTGGGGCCAGAGGCTATTCTTCAACCAGGACGGCCAGAGGGCCAGCCTCACCGGACAGAGGATATCCGATTTCAGGACCGACTACCAGCAGAACGGCGGGGACCCGTCCGAGATATCCGATGAAAGCAACCTGAACATGGTCCTGCTCATCCAGATACCCCTGAAGCAGAGCGATCCCCGCGGCACCTGGTTCGACGGTATTGTCTGCGCCGAGTCGGCGGCTCCCACGGGCGCGGCGGAGCAGTCCGCTCTGAGTTCGGACGTGGAGGCCGCCGTCATAGGCCACGGAGAACTTGAAGGCCCGTTCACCGAAATAGACGGCCTGGAGATAGAGAGGGACCCGGAATTCCCCATAAGGGTCACCGTCCAGTTCTACAAGGCCACGTCCAACGGAGTGGCTTCCAGGGGTGACATCGACGAGATAGCCGCGGAGATAGACAGGGTCTACAGCGAGGGCTCGTACGTCGGTTCGCTGGTAGTGCCCGACCCCGGTGTCTACAGGCCCACCGACTGGGACAGGGCCTCCGTCCCCAGGAGACTGAACAGGTACTGGCGCTACGTCCGTAACGGTTACCTGGGCCATATCGGAAGAAGAGACCTCATAAACTGAGACCTGTGTTGAGCGGCACAGAAGGGCGGCTTCGGGCCGCCCTTCATATTAGATTAGCCACATGAAAGAGAAAAAGTCGGAGCGAAGCCACTGGGACGACTTCTGGCGCCGTGACCGGGACCTCGCCGAGATATACGACAATGACGGCCGCATCCCTCGCGAACTGGGCAGGCGGGTAGACGTAACCGGCAGGACCATCATGGAAGTGGGCGCCGCCACCGCCAGGGACAGCGCCATGCTCGCACGGGAGGGAGCAGTGGTCATCGCGCTGGATTATTCACGCGAAGCGCTGAGGCTGGCCCGGCAGGCCGCGGACAGGGCTGGAGCCGAACTCCTGCTGGTCTGCGGGGACGCCCTCGCCCTTCCCTTCCGTGAAGATTCCCTGGACGTAGTTTTTCATCAGGGTGTGCTGGAGCATTTCCGCGACCCCCTCCCCCTGCTTCGGGAGAACGCCAGGGTGCTGATGCCGGGGGGCACACTCCTTGTGGACGTGCCCCAGACCTTCCATGTGTACACCATCATGAAGAAGGTTCTTATCGCCTTCAACGCCTGGTTCGCCGGCTGGGAGACCCAGTTCACGGTGAAAAGCCTGTCGAAACTCCTTCGCACGGCGGGACTGGAGCCTTCGGGGGCGTACGGCAGGTTCTTCTCCCCCTCCCTGGCCTACAGGGTCCTTCGGGAAGCGCTCATGAAACTGCGGATAGCCCTTCCGCTCAGACCGGTGCTCGTCCCTCCCCTGCACAGGCTGCGGCGCCGCATCAGAAGGAAAGCCGAGGCCTCTCCGCTGGGGACCGGGCTGGGATGCGTAATCGGCGTCTTCGCCCGCAAACCGGACGGGAGCTGAGATGCGGATACTGGCGCTGAACTGGAGGGACCCCAGGAATCCCGAGGCAGGCGGGGCCGAGGTCCACCTGCACGAAATACTGAAGCGGTCGGTGGAGAGGGGACACCGGGTTACCCAGATATCCCACGCGGTGAAGGGTCTTCCGAAGGAGGAGGAGATCGATGGAGTGAGAATACTTCGCCACGGGGGGAGGAACACGTTCAATTTCACCGTCAGGGGTTTCGCCCTCTCGCTGGACATCGCCTCGAATTTCGACCTGGTCATTGAAGACCTTTGCAAGATACCCTTCTACAGCCCCCGGTGGTCGCCTGTGCCGGTGCTGACCGTCGTACCCCATCTATTCGGGACCACGGCCTACAGGGAGGTCCCGTTTCCACTGGCCCTCTATGTGAATTTCATGGAATCCTTCATTCCCCGGGCCTACAGAGGCTCGTCCTTCGTGGCTATCTCCAGGTCCACCCGGGATGACCTGATAAAGCGGGGTATCCCCGAGGAGGACATAACCGTCATACCCTGCGGCATCGACACCGGCCTCTACTCTCCCGGGGACCCGGCCCCCGAGCGGGGCACCTTCCTCTACGTGGGAAGGCTGAAGAAATACAAGGGAATTCACCTGATAATAGCGGCCCTGGCCCTTCTCAGGCAGGCGGGAAAGGACTGCAGGCTGGTGGTGCTGGGCTCTGGGGACTACCGTGAGGAGCTTGCGAAGCTCACCGGCAGGCTGGGACTGGAGAACTCGGTCACTTTCGAGGGCTTCGTGCCGGAAGAAAGAAAGCTTCACTGGCTCCGGCGCGCATGGGCGGCGGTGTTCCCTTCGGAAAAGGAGGGATGGGGGCTGACGGTGATAGAGGCCAACGCCTGCGGAACACCGGTGATAGCAAGCGACAGCCAGGGGCTGCGTGATTCGGTGAGGGACGGAGAGACCGGTATTCTGGTCCCCCACGGGGACCTGGAGGAGCTTTCCCGTCAGATGGGCAGGCTGGAGGGCGACCCGGCCCTCAGGTCAATGCTGGGGAGGAACGGGCTTGAATGGGCGGGGCGGTTCGACTGGGAATCCACGGCGGAAAGGATGCTGGAGGTGATGAGGGAGAGCCTGGAGGGCTGAGCCCTCAGGTGCCCCTGTAAAGCCTCTGCCACAGCACCGGAGGGAGTGATTCCTCCTTCATCCTGGCCGCGGCGTCATCTATGGAATATTCGACCCTTCTGTGTTCCCAGGTTCCCTTTTCGGTATCCACCAGGAGGTACGCGGCCCTGGGGTCGCGGTCCCTGGGCTGGCCCACACTGCCCGCATTGATGATTCCCGCTCTCGACAGGTCCCCCGAGTCTTCCTCGCTGTAATTGCCGTCCTTCAGCCAGACTCCCGGAAGGTGCGTATGGCCTATCAGCGAAACCTGGCCCTCCCTTGCGCTTATGGAGGCCAGCGCCTGGTTCCGCCTGAGGACGTAGGTCCAGCTCTCCGGGTCCGCGGGGTAGCTGTGACACAGGAACAGATCCTGCATTTCATGGAAATGCGGCAGCATCGAGAGCCATCGGACCTCCTCGCTGCTCAGGACGGTCCTGGTCCAGCGGATAGCTGTGGCCCCCTCCCAGTTGAACCGGTCGATGGAGACATGCCCCGCGGCCCCCGCGTCATGGTTGCCGCAGACCACCAACCTGCATTCCTTCCGCACCCTCTGTATGCACCTGGAGGGATCCGCGCCGTAGCCCACAACGTCACCGAGGCATAGGGTACTGTCCGCGCCGGCTCCGGCGGGGTCGGACAGCACCGCTTCCAGAGCCTGATAATTGCCGTGAACATCGGAAATCACTCTCAGCAGCATGTTACCTCCGGTTCAGGACCTCTCTTCATTTTCCCTGTAGATCCTGTCGAGGACGCCGTTCACCAGTCCGGCCACCTCATCGGTCTCGAACATCCTCGCCAGCTTTATCGATTCGTCCATGACAACCGGGGCCGGAGTCGGCGGCTCCAGATAGAGCATCTCCCCCAGTCCCTGCTCCAGTATCAGCCGCGCGACCATGCTCAGTCTTTCCAGTGACCAGTTCTCCAGCGAGAGCTCTATCCTGCGGCGAATATCTTCCATGTTCTCCTCCACAGCTTCGGCCACGGAAGATATCCACTCCCAGTCTTCGGTATCCAGGGGAGCGCCGAGTCCCAGTTCCGGATCCCCTATCAGTCCCCTTACCGACTCCAGGTTGGCGAAGACGGAACGGCCGTTCATCTCGGCGGCGAACCTGGCCTGAAGCAACGCCTTGCGACCCCTGCTCCTAACTCCCATCTAGACCCGGTCGCCCTCTTCCTCCGGCTCATTCCTGCCGGCTTCCTCCATACCTGCGACCTGATCGTAGAGGGCTGTCAACTCCAGAGCGGTCATGGCGGCGTCGAAACCCCTGTTGCCGGACTTGGTCCCCGCCCTGTCCACGGCCTGCTCCACCGTATCGGCGGTGACCACGCCGTACACCACCGGAACATCGGTGAGCATGGCCGCCTGAGCTATTCCCTTGGCGCTTTCGGCTGATACGTACTCGAAATGCGGCGTCTCCCCCCTTATCACCGCTCCCAGGCATATGACACAGTCGAACCGGCCGGTGTCCGCCACTCTGAGAGCCAGGGCGGGAAGTTCCCAGGCCCCCGGAACCCGGAAAACATCCACGTCGCCGATGTCGACGTTGTGCCTCTCCAGGCAGTCCAGAGCCCCGTCCAGCAGTTTTCCCGTGATGAAACTGTTGAAACGTGAAACGACTATGGCCGGCTTCAGACCCTTTCCGTCCAGCTTACCCTCGTGTATCCGGGTCATCTTCAACCTCCTCCAGAATATGCCCCAGTTTTGTTTTCTTGGTCCTGAGATAGTTCAGGTTCTCGTTCGTGGGGGGAGTCTCTATCCCCACCCTCTCTGTAACCTCGAGACCGTAGCCCCGAAGGCCTATGATCTTTCTGGGATTGTTGGTCATGAGCCTTATGGTGGAAAGACCCAGCTCGGAAAGGATCTGGGCTCCTATTCCGTAATCGCGCAGATCCGCGGGGAATCCCAGTTCTTCGTTGGCCTCCACGGTATCCAGCCCGTGGTCCTGAAGATGGTAGGCTTTTATCTTGTTGGCCAGACCTATTCCCCTTCCCTCCTGGGCCATGTACAGAATAACTCCTCGGCCCTCGGCCTCCACCCGTCTCATGGCGGCGTGCAGCTGGCTTCCGCAGTCGCACCTCCTGGAGGCGAAGACATCCCCGGTAAGACACTGGGAATGGACCCTTACCAGAACGTTGTCCCCGTTCTCCACGTCCCCCTTCACCAGCGCCACATGGATGTCGCCGTCGTTGATGCTCTCGAATATCCGAAGCTGAAAGGTACCGTAGTCTGTGGGAAGGGTGGAATCGGCCACCTCCCGCACCAGCTTCTCCGTCTTCCTCCTGTACCTGACCAGCTCCTCCACCGACGTCAGAAGCAGGCCGTGCTCTTCCGCGAATTTCATCAGCTGCGGAAGGCGGGCCATGGTTCCGTCCCTGTTCATTATCTCGCATATCACCCCTGCGGGTCTGAGCCCGGCGAGCCGGGCCAGGTCCACCGCCGCCTCGGTATGGCCGGTCCTGGCCAGCACCCCGCCCGGCCTCGCGGCCAGGGGGAAGACATGCCCCGGCCTGGCCAGGTCCGAGGGCCGGGATGAGGGATCGATGGCCACCTCGATGGTCCTTGCCCTGTCATGCGCTGATATGCCTGTGGAGACTCCCTCGATGGCGTCTATGCTCACCATGAACGCCGTTTCATGCAGGGAGGTGTTCCTGGGGACCATCTCGTGTATCCCCAGCCTCTCCAGGTCGTCCTTCTCCATGGAGAGGCAGATAAGCCCCCTGCCCTCCAGGGCCATGAAATTCACCTTCTCCGGGTCGCACTTTTCCGCGGCCACTATGAGGTCCCCCTCGTTCTCCCTGTTCTCGTCATCCACCACGATGACCATCCGACCCTCTCCGATGGCCCTTATGGCCTCGCCGGCTTCCGCAATCCTACCCCTGTTCAATGTAGTCCCTCAATCTCTTTTCGCCGGCGGCGGCTTCCAGCTGCCTCTGCAGGTACTTGCCTACTATATCGTATTCGAGGTTGACCCCGGCTCCCGGTTTCCAGCTGCCGGCGGTTGTCCTTTTCAGTGTTTCCGGTATCAGCGCAACCGAGAACCTGTCCGATGCAAGGGAGGCGATGGTCAGGCTTATGCCGCTCACCGCCACGGATCCCTTCGGTACCAGCAGGCGGGAGTACTTCCCGGAGTAGGATACCCAGACGGTCATCCCCTCACTCGAGCGCTGTACTTTCAGCACGGATGCCGCCTGGTCCACATGGCCGGTGACCAGATGGCCGTGCAGCAGACCGTCAAGGCTGAGAGGAGTCTCCAGGTTCACTTCGCTGCCGCTGTGGTAGCCGGATACTATGGTAGTTGATACGGTCTCGGGAGAACAGTGGAAAGCCAGCTCCCCCCTGCTGGAGCCGGTCACCGTAAGGCATGAGCCGTCCACCGCCACGCTGTCGCCGTCGGAGCAGATCTCCCCCAGGCGTGTCTCCACCGTCAGCCGTCCGCCGGAGAAGCCCGTAACCCTGCCCCGGTCCTCAATCAGTCCGGTGAACAATCTCGCCCTCCGTGAGGAAATCCGTGCCCGAAAGACTGAAGGATACGTTCCGCAGCTTGATCACGTCATCGATGGAATCCACTCCCAGGGCTTCAAAGGACGGCCTGCCCTCGCCGCCCAGCAGTACCGGAGCGGTGAAGATCATCACAGAATCCACCAGATCCCGCCTGAGGAGCTCCGTAGAGAGCCGTGGGCCGGCCTCGCACAGTATCTCGCCTATACCCTCGGCGGCGGTACGCTCGAGAAGGGAAAGCAGCTGGAAACCGCGGCCGTTCTGTTCCGGCGGGAACTCCCAGGTGTCCATCCTCCTGTTTTCCGTACGGACTCCGGCGGGAACGGCTAGTACCGTCCTCCCCGGAGCGTTCAAGATCTTCTCCGACCCGCCCAGGTCCCCGGTGGAGGAGACCACAATTCTGACAGGCTGTCCGGAGGGGGGCAGCGGCGCCAGCCGGACGGTGAGTTTCGGGTCGTCCTCCCTCACGGTGCCGGCTCCCGTCATCACCGCGCCCACCGAGGCCCTCCTGCCGTGCACCAGCTTTCGGGAATCCTCGCACGTTATCCAGCGGCTGCTGCCATCGGCCGCCGCGGTGCGGCCGTCCAGGCTCTGGGCCATCTTCAGTGTCAGCCAGCTCCTGCCGGTCTTGAGGAAATGGATGTATACCCGGTTGAGCTTCCGCGCCTCTTCCGCCAGCGGGCCGACCTCAACCTCGATGCCCGCTTCACGCAGCTGCTCCGCCCCGCCGCCGCTAACCCTGGGGTCCGGATCCTCCATGGCCATGACCACCCTGGAAATTCCGGCTTCGATTATCTGTTCAGTACACGGACCGGTCCGCCCATGGTGACAGCAGGGCTCCAGGGTGACCACCATGGTCGCGCCCCTGGCAGCCTCCCCGGCCGAGAACAGCGCCACGGCCTCCGCGTGGGGGGTTCCGCACTTCCGGTGGAAACCGTCGCCGACCTCGGTGCCTTCAGAGTCCAGTATCACAGCTCCAACCATGGGATTCGGAAAGGTGTTCCCCCTGCTTCGGCAGGCGAGTTTCAGCGCTTTTCTCATGGCCTGCAATTCGTTTTCGGACGCCATTATTCGCTCACCCGTTCCGTGATGCTGAGCCGGCCGATGACCGCGTTGACCACGTACTGTGCCTGCAGGTCCCCGGTGGCCAGGATGATATGGGTCCCATCGGCCACGTACTGGCCGAATGTGGGATCCATGGCGACCCATTCCCCCGCCCAGATCATGGGCCAGGCGTGGTAGCCGAAGGAGTCGTTCAGGTAGACAACCCCGGCGCAGATCCTGGCTGGAAGCCCCGCGGCCCTGGCCAGGGCCACCGCCAGTATGGTGTGTTCATTGCAGTCGCCTCTCAGGTTCTCCATGACATCCACGGCGGAGGGCAACGAAACGGTGGGAGTATTCTCCACGCTGGTGTCCACGAAACTGCATATCCTTCGGGCGGCCTCCCATGAATCGCCGCTGCCCTCCGTTACCTCCAGGGCGGTGGCGGCTATCAGCGGGTCGTCGCTCTGTGTCATGGGTCCCGATTCAGTGAATTGCATCAGGCTGTCCGGGAGGTCGACGGGAGGGAATGGGGCGATGACCCCGGGAGAACTGTTGGAAACTGAAACGGTGCAGCCAGAAGCGGTCTGCACCGGTGGGAGGTCCATCTGGAAACGGCTCCAGTCTATGTCCCCCTCCAGGATGAAGGTCCTGGACCGGACGCTCCTGGGGTCCTCTATGGGAGTGGATGAAACCGCGAAGACCTCGTACAGGTCCCGGGTGGCTACAACGTCTCCGCCCTGACCCGGCGGGACCCTTGTCATGTCCATTCCAAGTCCCTGCTCGTATTCCCTCACTATCTGGCCGTCCGCCACCCAGACCAGGTTCCGGGTTCCCATCTGGGAGAGCTCGAGCCTGGCGGTGTTCACCGTATCGCCAAGCAGGGGCATCCTCTCGAATCCCTGGCAGACAGCTGTGGCGGAGAGTATCGCTCCGCTGGCGGGATCGAATGACTGAAAGGTCCGCTCCTGTCCCTCCGCCCATTCCATGGAGGCGCTGGCCAGGTCCGCCAGAACCGGCAGGTAGTCACCTTCTATCTCGGTGGATCGCTGTATATCCCTGCCGGCGGAACCGATGGTGGTCAGCAGAAGTGAATCCCTCCTGACAGCGCTTACCGAAATGTCCGCCGATCCGTCGGACATGAGCATCTCCATCCGGCCCAGATCGTACGTGGTATCGCATACCGCCGTCATGGACATCTCGATGTCCCGACGGTTGCCCATCAGTATCATGTTCCAGTTTATGGTCTGGGTTATCAGGAGTGAATCGCTCCCGTACTCCTCTATGTCCAGCTGCATGTAACCCACTTCATCGCCCTGTATGGAGACGGCGAATCTCTGTGTTCCGGTATCCGCGGCGGACACTCCCAGTTCGGCGTCCGGAGGAACGTCTCCGCATCCGGAAGCCCAGATGACCACCATAAACAGGCTTAAATGAAGCAATAACTTTACCGGTCTCATCTTATACCTCCGATGAATTCATCTATTGCCGCGGCTATCCTCTCTCCGGCCTTTCCATCCCACAGGGGGATCTCGGGAGGCTGGGCCGGACGCTTTTCCATCTGTTCCCTTACCGCTTCCTTCAGCCCCGACACTTCCGGGCACAGCGTATTTGTGCCCAGTTCAAGAGTTACCGGTCTCTCCGTATTTGCTCTCACTGTAACGCAGGGGACCCCCAGAACGCTGGTCTCCTCCTGTACCCCTCCGGAATCGGTGATGACCACCGAAGCCGAAACCTGCGCCCTGAGGAACTGCAGATAGGACATGGGCTCACCCATCAAAATGTTCCGCGGAACCTCGAGTCCCAGGTCCTGAATGCTCCTAAGGGTCCTGGGATGAGCCGGGAACACCACCTGCAGGTTCTCCAGGTCGCCCAGGGCTTCCAGCAGCCCGCCCAGCCTCTCGGGGTCGTCCACATTGGAGGGCCGGTGCAGAGTGACCAGGCAGTAAGGCTCCGATGCGGGAGGCTCCTCCCTGGACATGGCCGACGGCAGCAGCCTTCGCAGGGTGTCTATCATGGGGTTGCCCACCAGTTTAATCATCTGGCTGCTCTTCCCCTCGGCCAGCAGGTTGTCACGCGCCTCAACGCTGGTTATCAGGAGCAGTTCGGCTATCTGGTCGGTGAGGACCCTGTTTATCTCTTCGGGCATTGCGCGGTCGAAGCTTCTCAGGCCCGCCTCCACGTGAATTACCGGTATCCCGTAGCGGACGGCTGCCAGGGAGCAGGCCAGGGTCGAGTTCACGTCTCCCACCACGATAACGGCCCGGGGCAGCCCTTTCCGCAGGACCTCTTCGTACTTCAGCATTATGGACGCGGTCTGAGCGGTTACGCTGTCGGATCCCACCTCCAGGTTGAGGTCCGGCTCCGGCAGCTCCAGCTGGTCGAAGAAGCTCTGGGACATGATATGGTCGTAGTGCTGCCCGGTGTGGACTATGCGGGCTTTCAGCCCGCTGTCCATGTTCCTCACGATGGGGTCGACCTTAATGAAATTGGGCCTTGCCCCGCAGATAATGTCTATCATCCTACCCCCTGGAAGTTCAGCTATCCACGGTATCCGGAAAAGTATCCATCTTGCCGGTCCTTCTCGCGTGGCGTCCGCCGTCGAAGTCCTCCCTCAGGAAGACTTCCACGATCTCCCACGCCAGGAAGGGCGCTGTTGTCCCCCCGGCCAGGACCAGCACGTTGGCGTCGTTATGATGTCTTGCCCAGTAGGCCATTCCGGGGTAGAGGCAGAGAGCTGCGCGTATCCCCGGGTAGCGGTTGGCGCTTATGCTCATTCCGACCCCCGAGTTGCAGATGAGTATCCCCCGGCCGGCCCTGCCCTCCAGGACATGACAGCATAACCTGCGGGCGTAATCGGGATAATCCACGGAATCATCGGACCGCGGGCCAAGATCATGAACTTCCATCTCCCTGTCTGAGGCAAACCGGAGAAGGAGTTCCTCCTTCAACGGAAAGCCTGCGTGGTCGCTGGCGATGGCCAGCGGCATCAGCCGCCGCCTTCGGAAACGTAACCGGCCACCACACCGGAAAGAACTATGGAACAGAGCTTCGACTCGGCGGAATCGGCCCTGGAAGTGAGCACCACCGGGTTCAGTGCGCCCATGATGACAGCGCCCAGCTCACCGCCGGCAAGGAATATCAGTGTCTTGTAGAGGATGTTGGCTGCTTCGATGTCGGGCAGAATGAGAAGGTCGGCGTCCCCGCAGACAGGGCTGTCTATCTTCTTTATCCTGCAGGCGTCTTTGGATACGGCCAGGTCCATGGCCAGCGGGGCGTCAAAGATGATGTCGCCGAACTCCCCGGCCTCGGCCATCTCCTTCATCCGGGCAGCTTCCATGGTGCAGGGCATCTTCTCGTAGGGGACCTCCTTGGCGCATACGTAGGTGGACTTGGGGCGGGGAATGCCCAGGGCCTTCGAGACGATTATGGCGTTCTTGAGCATGGCCACCTTCATGTCGAAATCCGGGGCTATGTTCATTGCGGCGTCGGAGAGCAGCAGGAGCTTCGGGTACGAGGGAACGTCGAATGCGGCAACATGGCTCAGGACTCCCGGCCCCCTTATCCCCTTCTCGCGGTCGAGAATGGCGTGAAGGAAGGAACTTGTGGCAACCAGCCCCTTCATTATCACATCGGCCCTGCCGGACCGGACCGTTTCCACTCCCTTCACGGAAGCAGTGTCATCGTCCTCGGCATGGATTATCTCTATGCCGTTCAGATCCACCCCCGCCTTCTCGGCCGATTCTCTTATGCCCTTCTCCGGGCCTATGAGGACAGCGTCCACCATATCTTCACTGACGGCGGTACCGATGGCGGTTATGGTCTCCACTTCGTCAGCCCTTACCACGGCGACTCTCTTTGATGGTAATTCCCTGGCGATGCGCTTCATCTCCGTAAGACTTCTGATAGGTTCCATGCGTCCCCCTGTCAGTGAGTGAGAATGGAATTGCAAATGCGCAATTTTTCAAGATACGAAAGAATATAGCTCTACCCGGTTCCCCACTGCAAGCAGTGTTGACAAAAGAGGCGATCAGGATGAGATTCGATTACACTCATTGAGGAATCTGCGTATCATGCTATCCACGCGGAAGGCACTCGCGCCTGACGCCGGTAACTTCAACCAGATCGATTGTTTACGGAAAGGCTTGGCTCATATGAAACACATTTCCGCCTCAGAGGTCCGGCCGACCATATCCAGGCACATGCTGGCAGACGGTTTCGACATGGTCCTCGACCTGAGGAAGAGCAAGGGCTCCTTCATTCACGACGCCCTGACGGACAGGGATTACCTGGACCTTTTCAGTTTCTTCGCCTCGGCCCCGCTGGGAATGAACCACCCCTCGCTCTGCACCGACGAGTTCAGGGAACACCTGGCCGATGTGGCCATCAACAAACCTTCCAACTCCGACTTCTACACGGAGGAGATGGCGGAGTTCGTCCGGACTTTCGCGGATACGATCATACCCGACAGCCATCCCTACCTCTTCTTCGTCTCCGGGGGTGCTCTTGCCGTGGAGAACGCCATGAAGACCGCATTCGACTGGAAGGTAAGACAGAACATAGAGGCCGGAAGGGGAGAGATCGGCAGCAGGGTCATCCATTTCAGGAACGCCTTCCATGGAAGGTCCGGCTACACCCTGTCCCTCACCAACACAGCCGACCCCAGGAAGTACATGTACTTCCCCAGGTTCGACTGGCCGCGGGTGGGATGCCCGGCGGTCACCTTCCCCCTGGAGGAGAACCTCGAAGCGGTGGAGGAAGCGGAAAGGGTCTCTCTGGAGCAGATAGACCGGGCCGTCAAGGAACACGGCCATGACATAGCATGTCTGGTGATGGAGCCCATTCAGGGCGAGGGGGGCGACAATCATTTCAGGCCGGAGTTCCTGCAGCAGCTGAGGAAGAGAGCGGACAAGCACGAATTCCTCCTGATATTCGACGAGATACAGACCGGGGTCGGCCTCACCGGCGACTGGTGGGCCTGGCAGTCCCTGGGTGTGGAGCCGGACATCTTCTGCTTCGGAAAGAAGACTCAGGTGTGCGGCATGGCATCGAACAAACGCATCGACAGCGTTGAGAAGAACGTCTTCCACGAATCGAGCAGGATAAATTCCACCTGGGGAGGCAACCTGGTGGACATGGTCAGATGCAGCAGGATGCTGAAGATAATGGTGGAAGAGGATACTCTCGAGAACGTCCGCAACAGGAGCGTCACTCTGATGGAAGGCCTCAGGTCCCTTCAGGACAACCACCGGGGCGGAATAACCAACGTGCGGGGAAGGGGACTCATGTGCGCCTTCGACCTTCCCGACGGGGAGGCCCGGGACAGCATGGTCCGGGAGATACTGAACAACGGCGCCATAATCCTTCCCTGCGGTGACAGAAGCATCAGGTTCAGACCTCCGCTGAACATCACCGAAGAGGAGCTGATCACCGGTCTGGACATGATCTCCAGGGCCGCCGACACGGTCCTGGGAGGCTAGCGGAGAGCGGTATAATGGACATCGTTCAGGCCACCAGGGAAGAGATTGGTATTATCGGCTCGCAGCTTGCCGGCAGCGGCTGGGCCGAGGCCAATGCCGGGAACATCTCTGTACTTCTGCCCCCGGGGTCCGATGAAACCTTATGGGATGGCGATGTGGTCACCGAGCCGCTGCCCGTCCCGGTGCCCGAACTCTCGGGGCGCACATTCATGGTGACCGCCGCGGGAAGCAGGTTCAGACAGCTGACCAGGCTGATGAACACCGAGATAGTGCCTGTCAGGATATCCGCGGACGGACTCAAGACCGTCAGGCTGGCCGGTGACAGGGAACCCACCAGCGAACTCAGCACCCATGTGCTGGTCCTGGCCGAAGCCGCGGGAAGGGGCTGGCAGACAGCCTCCCTGGTCCATACCCACTCCACCCACATGCTGGCGCTCTCGTCCAGCGACCTCCCCGCTGAAATGCTTGAGGAGGCCGTGAACAGGTCCCATCCCGAGATCTCAATTCTGATAGGCAGAGGGGTCCGGTTCCTGGATTTCATGGCTCCGGGCACCTGGGAACTGGGAAGGGAGACCGCCGACGCCTTCCGGGAGAGCGACTGCGTGATATGGAGAAAGCACGGCATCCTGGGTCTGGGCAGGGACATAGATTCCGCCTGCGACGCGGTTGAGGTGGTGGAGAAGGCGGCCAGACTGCTTCTGCTGGAAATGTCCGCCTTCGGAAAGTTCGTGGGACTGAAGGACCGCGACCTGAAGATGCAGATGGGTCACGATCAGCATGGGGAGGAGGAGGATGAAGAAGATGATGATTATGAGAGCATCCTTCCCCCCGCTCCCACTCCATAGGCGTACGTTCGCGAAAGGCCTGCTCAGGGCGTCAGTCGCCTGACGTCCCTCGGGAACATCGTGGTCAGCCTGATATTCTCCACTTCCAGTATCCTGGCTGTCAGTCTCTCCAGGCCGATGGCCAGCCCTCCATGGGGTGGAAGACCGTACCTGTGAGCCTGCAGGTATCCCTGGAACGACTCCGGGTCCAGCCCGAATTCCCTGAGCTTGTCAACCTGCATCCGGTGGTCGTGGATCCTCTGGCCTCCGGTTGTGACCTCCAGGCCTCGGAGAAGCAGGTCGAAACTCAGAGTGGTGCCCGGACAGGCTGGATCGTCCATGGCATAGAACGGCCTCTTCTCCGAAGGGAAATGGGTGACGAACAGGAACTCCGAGTCCCATTCCTCCTTTGACCAGGCCCACAGCTGTTTCTCCTCCTCCGGACTGAGGTCCGGCTCCCCGGTGGTATCCTTCCCCGATATCTCCGTGGTTATGCGGTGGGCCTCCTCCAGTGTGATGGAGGGCACCGGGTCGGGAAGCTCCGGAAGGCTGGCCCCAAGCATCTCCAGCTCGTAGGCATTCCCGAGCCTCAGCGCTTCCAGGCATTGTCTCAGTACGGCAATCTCCACCGCCATGACGTCCTCGAAGCCTTCTATGAAACCCATCTCCAGGTCCAGGGAGGTATACTCGTTTATGTGCCTGGAAGTCTGATGAGGCTCGGCCCTGAACACCGGGCCGACCTCGAAGACCCTCTCGAAGACCCCTACTCCCATCTGCTTGTAGAACTGGGGGGACTGCGCCAGAAAGGCCTCCCTGTCGAAGTACTGCACCCTGAATATGTTGGCTCCGCCCTCCGCTCCGGCGGAGCATATCTTGGGAGTATGTATCTCGGTAAAACCCATGCCGGAAAGGGATTCCCTGAACGCCCGGGTCAGCGTGTCGGCAATCATCAGCCGGGCCCTCTCCACCGGGTGCCTGAGACTGAGCGGTCTGAGGTCGAGGTTGGTGTCGATATGAAGGTCCAGCAGCTTCTTGGTCATGTCCACCGGTGACTGCTCGGCGGGCGAACCGATGGTCCTGACGGAGTCGATATGGAGTTCGACACCGCGGGGGTGTATGGAAGTATCCTTGATGCCGGCGGATTTCACCATACCGGTCACCTCCACAGCCTGTTCCATCTCCAGGCCGTCCAGCACTTCCTCGTTTCCCTCGTTTCCCATCACGCACTGAAGAAGACCGTCGTGGCGCCGCAATATTATGAACGCGCCCCATCCCAGCCGGCGGATCCTCTGAACGACTCCGTGGAGAGTAACCTCCTTCCCGGTCATTCCCTCCAGTTCCTCCGCTGTGACCGGGTCCTTTATACCGCTGTCAGTTATGCCTTTCATTCATTTCCTTTCAGATTCATGTATTGGTTGGGATGGTATGACAATATACTCGATTCACCGGAGGTCCTCCCTCGGCTCTTCGCCACGGGCCCGAATGAGCCTGTTTGGAGCGGAAACCAGGTGTGCGTCCAGCTCCGCGACCTCTCTTCGGCATGTCTCCGCCATGTCCTCCGCCTCCTCACGGGCGGGAAGGTCGGACGATATCCTGCGCTGGAGCCTGAGGACCTCCCTGGAGCAATCCGCCAGCCGGATCCGGTAGTGAACCCTGCTCCGCCGGCGAAGGTCCTCCAGGCCCTCGGTGCCAGGGCTCTGCAGGGCCTCCTCCTTTTCCAGCCTGAATCCCTCGGCAAGCCGGTGGACCCGCCTCAGTACGATCTTCAGCGACTGGATGACCTCAAAGTTGCTTTTTTTCATATAATTGGCATTCCCGATGCTGCGAATTAGTATAATACTGAATTGTACAAGCATATTCAGATGGGAGAAGAATGTCAGATACTTTCAGGATCCTGGCCATCAACCCCGGTTCAACCTCAACGAAAATATCGGTGTTCGAGAACGAAGAGGAGGTGTGGTCCACGAAGATCGCTCATTCCAAGGAGGAACTGGCGGATTTCGAACATATCTTCGACCAGTACGAATTCAGGAAGTCGGTGATCCTGGGGGAGCTTGACAAAGCCGGCATGGATATAGCCTCATTCCAGGGGATAGTGGGCCGCGGCGGGCTTGTTTACCCTATAGAGGGCGGAACATACGCGGTGACCGACCGGCTCATCGACGATCTTCGCAGAGGAGTAATGGGGGAACATGTCTCTAACCTCGGAGCGCCCATCGCCAGGGAACTTTCCAGGGCCGCAGAATGCCCATCCTTCATAGTGGACCCTGTGGTCGTGGACGAGATGGAGGATATAGCCAGGTACTCCGGACACCCGGAGCTGCCCAGGAAATCCATACTCCACGCCCTCAACCAGAAAGCTGTGGCCAGGAAGGCCGCTGCGGACCTGGGGCGGGACTATCACAGCCTCAACCTCATAGTGGTCCACCTGGGAGGCGGCATATCCGTGGGAGCCCACAGAAAGGGCAGGATAATCGACGTCAACAACGCTCTTAACGGCGAGGGGCCCTTCACTCCGGAGAGGTCCGGCGGACTGCCGGTTGGTGATCTGGTGGACCTCTGTTTCAGCGGCGAGAAGAGCCATTCCCAGGTGAAGAGGATGATAAAGGGCGCCGGAGGGATAGTGGCGTACCTGGGGACAAATGACATGCTTACCGTGGAGAAGGAGATAGAGAAGGGCAACCGGGAGTTCGAGGTGGTGTACAGGGCCATGGCCTACCAGGTGGCCAAGGAGATAGGCGGGCTTTCGGCGGTCCTGGAGGGGGACGTGGACGCTGTCGTCTTAACCGGAGGCGTGGCCTACGACAGGAATTTCGTCGGCTGGATAACCCGCAGGGTGAAGTTCATAGCCGATGTCCTTGTCTATCCCGGGGAGAGCGAGATGGAAGCCCTGGCCCTGGGAGCGCTGAGAGTCCTGAGGGGGCAGGAGAAGGCCCGGGACTACCGGCCGGAAGGACAGGCCCAACGATGAGCAGGAACAGGTTCCAGCGGGAGAAGAAGAGATGGCGGGAGAACATTCTTGACCCGGTCCTGAAGAAATTTCCCGAGAGGAAGAAAACCTTCACCACCGGCTCGGGGGACCCGGTGGATAGGGTATACTTCCCCGAGGAACCCGGTGATGACTATCTGGAGAAGCTGGGTTTCCCCGGCGGATACCCCTACACCAGGGGAGTGCAGCCAACAATGTACAGGGGCCGTTTCTGGACCATGCGCCAGTACGCCGGTTTCGGCAGCGCCCGGGAGTCCAACGAAAGGTACCGTTATCTCCTCGGCCAGGGGCAGACGGGTCTCTCGGTGGCCTTCGACCTGCCGACTCAGATAGGTTACGATTCGGACCATCCACTCTGCGCCGGCGAGGTGGGCAAGGTGGGAGTGGCCATAGACAGCCTTGCCGACATGGAACTGCTTTTCGACGGAATTCCCCTGGACAGCGTTTCCACTTCCATGACCATCAACGCTCCCGCGGCGGTCCTCCTCGCCATGTACATTGTGGTGGCGGAGAAGCAGTCGGTACCTCCGGAGAAGCTGAGGGGAACAATACAGAACGACATACTGAAGGAATACATGGCGAGAGGTACCTACATATTCCCTCCGGACCACTCCATGAGACTTATAACGGATATCTTCAGCTTCTGCAGCCGGACGGTCCCCAGATGGAACACCATCAGCATATCCGGATACCATATAAGGGAAGCGGGAAGCACAGCCTCCCAGGAAGTGGCTTTCACCGTAGCGGACGGAATCGCTTACGTAGAAGCCGCCGTGAAGGCGGGCCTTCCGGTGGATGATTTCGCCCCCAGGCTGAGTTTCTTCTTCAACGCTCACAACGACCTTCTTGAGGAGGTGGCCAAGTTCAGGGCCGCGAGAAGACTCTGGGCGGGTGTCATGAGGAACAGGTTCGGCGCTGAGAACCCGAAGAGCATGATGATGCGTTTCCATACGCAGACAGGAGGTTCCACCCTCACCGCGCAGCAGCCGGACAACAACATTGTCAGGGTCGCCATTCAAACCCTCGCCGCGGTGCTGGGAGGGACTCAGAGCCTTCATACCAACAGCCGGGACGAAGCCCTTGCCCTGCCCTCCGAGCACGCGGTGAGGATAGCACTCAGAACGCAGCAGATAGTGGCGAACGAGTCCGGGGTCACCAACACGGTGGACCCGCTTGCGGGAAGCTACTTCGTCGAGGAACTCACAGACAGAATAGAGGAACAGGCCAGGGAGCACATTGAGAGTATCGATTCCCTTGGCGGCATGGTACAGGCCATCGAGGAGGGCTACCCCCAGAGGCAGATACAGGAAGCAGCCTACAGCTGTCAGCGTGAAATAGAGGAGAAAGAGCGCATAGTCGTTGGCCTCAACAGCTACACCATGGAGGAGGAACCTCCCCGTGACCTTCTCAGGGTGGACCCCTCGGTGGAGAGGTCCCAGTTCGCCAGGCTCAGGGAGGTTCGGGAGGACAGGGACGGAGGCGCGGTGAATGACCGGCTTGCCGCCCTGGGCAGGGCCGCCGGAGACGGGGAGAACCTGATGCCATTCATACTCGAAGCCGTCCGGTCCTACGCCACTCTGGGAGAGATATGCGGTGTTCTCAGGAATGAGTTCGGGGAGTACACCCCCCGGACGGTACTGTGACAGAAACATTCAACGAAGTTCAGGATGAAATTTCGAGGAGGGCTGATAAATTGAAAATTTTCAAATGGCAGGCGGCTGCGGCCGCTTCGGTAATGATCTGTGTTCTCATATCAGGATGCGGTTCCCCGGCGGTGGAGAGTTCCACCTGGCTGCTGGCGGTGGGGGACGATACTCTCACCGTGGGCCAGGCCGGGGAAGCGTGGAACGTAATGGACGAGAGGCAGCGAAGCGTGTTCCTCTCAAGGGAGAACACCGTGGGCGAGTATATCGTCGCGCTGGGTAGAAAGATGCTGCTCCAGAGGGAGCTGGAGGAGACGGGATACCTGAGTGACAGCGTCCTGGCTGGAATGAGCGAATCCTGGTTCCTCGAGCGAACGGGAGAGCAGTTGAGAAGGCTGATTCAGGAATCCCGGCAGGAAGCGGTCACCCCCGAGCAGGTGGACAGTATGATGGCCTTTCTGGGTGAATCCGCCTTCTTCACCGTGGACCCCGGCGAAGAGGAGGAGGCCAGCTACGGACCGGTCCATATGCTGTCGCTGCCCGAGGAGATGATGTATGCGCTGGATTCCATACCCCTCGGTTCCACCGGAATAACGGAGACGGGGATGGTCCTCAGGCTGGACTCCATGCAGACGGCCGATTCGGCCCTGATGGCAGAGATGATGGCCGATACCGCCGCGCTCAGGTCCAATATCCAGACCGGCATAGCCAGAAGGAAAGCTGACACTGAGTACCGTGAGCTTCGGGAATCACTCCTGTCCGATTTCGGATTCAGCGTCGATTCCACCACCCTTGCGGAACTCTCAACCTGTTACGGTGAAGGTTCGGAGTTCCCCGAACCGGAGAGGGTCATACTGGAATCCGACCTGGGCACGTGGACCGTGGAGGACATAATGAACGAACTCGTTTACTACCGCTCCAGGTACAGCTCGTCGGACCCGTCGGACCCTCAGTGGCTTTCCGCCATTCTGGATCTTGTGCATTACAACGAGTACAGCCTGGCCGTCCTGCAGGAGGAGCGCCCCGAGGTGCTGGATTCCCTGACGGAGGAGAAGGAGGTCTACCTCATGGACATAGCCTCCGATCAGTTCTACGAGGACAGCATTCAGTCGCTGGTATCCGTCAGCGAAGAGGACATGAGGAACCTTTTCGAGAACATGGACGAGCCCATGACCGTCCCCGAGAAGCGGGTCCTGCAGGCCGTGCGCATGCACCGGGATTCCGCGGCGGTCTTCCGGCAGCTGGCGGCGGATGAAGCGGAAGCTTTCCTGAGCCGTCGCCAGGGTTTCGTGACCCTGGCCGCCGACCCGGAGGAGGCGCCCCAGATAACAAGGCCCCTGACTGTGAGCGAAGTTCCCGGTTACCACGGTGATGAGGTATTCCTGATGGACCCCTCGGACACCGTCACCTGGCTGGGACCCCTGGAACTTCAGGGATCGGACGAGGTCTGCATGTTCAGGCTCGTACAGGTCATTCCTGAGAGGAACGCCGCCTTCGAGGAGGTGGAGGACCAGATCAGGGTCATGACCAGGAACAGGCTGGAGGAACAGGCCACGGTGGAAGTGATGGGTGCCCTGGAGCAGAAGTACGGCATGGATATCAACGAGGACATACTCCAGCGTCTGCCGGCTGATCCCGACCTCTGGTCCCAGCTCTGAGCGGAACCCTGCCTATTCCAGCAGGGTGAACACTGCTGAAGCGGAGCCTTCACTCGAGACGGCCCTGACTATGTAGCATCCCGGGCTCAGGCCTTCCAGCTGGACCGTGGTCCACGAGTCCTCCAGCAGCCCGGCCGCGGCCAGTCTGCCGCTGACATCGTAGACTTCAACGGTCCCCGACTGCCCGCTGAAGGACAGGGAGAGAGCGCCGGCGCAGGGGTTTTCCCCCAGCCGCAATACAGGCGCATCCCCATTAGATCCGTCAGCCTCGATTCCCAGCATGTGCATGGCCGGTATCAGGGTCGGGTCCCCAAGAAGAACCATTCCCAGGTGCCAGGACCTCTCGCTGGGGGTCAGTCCGCCCCCGGCTATGTAATCCCACCAGTCCCGATAGGCCTCTCCAAGAGAGGAGCCGCCGCCCAGGGGGCTGTAGAACGGGGTGAACTGAAGCATGGCGCCGGCCTTGGTGCTTCCCACCGCCGCAAGACCTGTGGAGGTACAGAGGGAGTAGACCGAACCCATGCTGTGGACGGTTGTGAAACGGCAGTTGGAGCACGCGAAGAGGTTGTAGAAACGGGCATGGGGAAGCGCGGGCACGATGTCGCTCCAGTATGTGGTCGGGCCCGGTTCCCAGTAGTGGCCTCCGGGATTGGAGTGAACGTAGGGGCTTATCCACACGTACTCTGCCGGAAGCCGGTTCTGCAGGTAATCCGCGCCGTTGGTGGAATCCTCGTCCGAGACAACCTCGGTGTTCGGATATAGGTGCTGCATGGAAGCCTGGTACCCGGACGCCCAGTAGGCCCAGTCATCGTCTACGTAGCACAGAGCCGTCAGCGGCTCGGTGTCACCGTTAATACGCCACTGGTGGTTGCGCTCAATGTAGGCGCAGAGGATTTCCACCGGATCGCCCAGGTCCCCCAGGTTGTCCACCTTTATCCTGCCAATGTATATCTCGGGGTCCAGGCTTCCGGAGAAGGTATCGTACAGCCCGTCGCTTCCGGGATTCCCCATGAAGGGATAACCTATCCAGTTGTCCTCCCAGTTGCCGTCCAGGTCCATGTAGAAATAGTCGGCTGGAAAAGTCTCCCCGCCCTGCCTGAACTCGTCCTCCAGGGCGCACCAGGCCACGGGAAGGTTCCCGACCAGGACGGCTCCCTGAAGACCCTGGGAATACTTCTCCTGCAGGTAGGCCTTGAGGTCCTCGGGCTGGCTGTAGGTCACTTCCACCACCTCGGTGGACAAACCCTGCGACTGAATGTCCGTTGTCCACTGGTCCAGCAGGCCCGGTGACAGGCTGTCGGTGAGGCCTTCCTCGAAGACGAGAAGGAACTCCGCTCCGTCGGTCCCGGAGATGCCGCTGACCACAAGGGGCAGGTATTCGGGCTGCCCCTCCATCCACTCGCTGTAGGTTCCCATGTGGTAGGCGGGATCCGGATTCACAGTCATGGGTGTCTCGTCGTACACCCCCCCCATCAACACAACCACAATTAGGGTCAGGTCTTGCATTTTAGCATTCCTATCAATTTATTATTACTATTAACAATTATTATTGTTTATTGATGATCCTGTGTACCGTAGAATTATGAATTCCCAAATGTCTGGCGATGTCAGTTTGGCTGTATCCATGCACGGAGTAAGCTGTTCTGACAGCTTCGTCCCGAGTGTTCTTCATTGAGGCAGTCAAAGGATCCAGCAGTTCCTCAAGATCCGGCCGGCAGGCTGTTCTCTGGTACTTTGGAATATTAGTATCGTTCATCTTCTTCTCAACCCGCTCTTTGAGGTTATTCACGAAATCCTTGTCACCAAGGATCAAATCCGCCCTCACATCAAAATGAGCAGGATCCATCTTCATGCCATCTTCAACAAAACCTATGTACCTTCGAGCCATAGAATCAATCTTGTCATCAACACCGTTGAACCATTGCAAGACTGTCTTTCTGTCAATGCAGCCATTCTCTTCATCAAGTCCGGCGGTTATCCTGTAACTGCTCCACCTGTAGTTTTCCGGCAGGTCTGATAGCCCTGCTCTTACCGGATTCAGCACAATATATCTGCACAGTTCAAGGAAGTAATTCTCCCGGTCAACTAGAATTGCCTTATACCTGCCCTGAAAAAGTGGACCAATACGCTCATGCTTCCAGTTGAAATACTGAGCGTACAGACCATTCAATCTCTTCATCCCGACGGAAGTATCCCCGTCAGTGGTTTCAATCAGAATATGGTAATGATTTCCCATCAGGCAGTAAGCGAAGCATTTCCAATTAGCTTCCCGAACTGTATCCGAAAGGATGGTCTGAAATTTTTCTCTGTCTACAGAATCCGCAAAGATACTCATTCTATCTATTCCTCTGGAATAGATATGGTATAGTCCCCCGGGAATTTTGATTCTCATTGGACGCGTCATATCTGTATCATACAAAACAAACGCAGAACTGCAAGAACGATATGATCTGTCATACAAACATTTTAATTATATTATAAGCCTATATTGTGGCTATAATGCTAAAATGCAAGACCTGACCCTAGAAGCTAGAGGCGGGGAAGGTAGGGGTAGAGGTCCAGGTGGCGAATGGCGAAGTTAAGGGCGGGCAGCAGGATATTTCCCAGTACGCCCAGCCACAGAAGTCCGAAGACTATGAGCAGCCCGAACCTCTCCAGCTGCATGTAGCTGGCCAGGGCCTGCCTCGACAGGAATCTGGCCACTATCCTGCTGCCGTCCAGCGGCGGTATCGGCAGCAGGTTGAACACCATCAGCACGATGTTCATCAGCGCGGCCATGGCCAGGCTGTGCATCAGCACCGCCGGCATGGAGCCACCGGCCAGGTGAAGGACACCTGTAAGAACCAGGGCGATGGCGAAATTGGTCGCCGGTCCGGAGGCGGCCACCCACATCATTCCGGTCCTGGGCTGCCTGAAGAAGGCGGGATTCACAGGCACCGGCTTGGCCCAGGCCAGCATGATGGGGCTGTTGGTAATCAGGAACAGCGCTGGAAGCAGGATGGTGCCGATGGGATCTATGTGGGAGACCGGGTTGAAGGTAAGCCTGCCCGCCCTGTAGGCTGTGGGGTCTCCCAGCCGCAGGGCAACGTAACCATGGGCTATTTCGTGACAGACCACGCTGAAGAAGACCAGTACGATTATGAAAGGGGTCTCTACACCCATTACCTTCTCCTGCCGGCCAGGAGGAGCCATATCATCTGGCCCAGGGAGGCCAGAGCCGCGGCCACGTAGGTGAGAGAGGCGGCTCTGAGGACCTTCTTCACTCCGCTGAGTTCTCCGGTGCTCATGCTTCCGCTCTGCCTGAGGTAGACCACCGCCCGCCTGCTGGCGTCGAATTCCACCGGCAGGGTCACCAGCTGGAACAGAAGGGCTGCTCCGTACAGGGCGGCGCCGATGTAATAGAGTTCGGTCATTCTGAAGAACAGGCCTCCTATGATCAGCGGGAAGAGCATCTGTGAACCCAGGCTGGCTACCGGGACCAGCTTCTGCCTCAGCTGAAAGGGGCTGTATCCCATAGCGTCCTGGACCGCGTGGCCCGCCTCGTGGGCGGCAACCCCCACTGCGGCGATGGAACTGCCGTGGTAGACACCGGAAGACAGTTTGAGCACACCGTTCCTGGGGTCGTAATGATCGGTGAGCTGTCCTCCCGTCTGCTGAATATCAATGTTGGACAGTCCGTAGCTGTCCAGTATCTCCCGGGCTGTGCGCGCACCGGTCATTCCCTTGCCGGTGGCGACCTTGCTGAACCGCTGGTAGGTGCCGGTCACCATTGACCTGGCGAAAAGACCCAGTATCATCGCCGCGATGATTATCAGGAAACCCGCGTTCATGTCAACAAAACCTAGGTACATCATTCATCCTTCTCAAGTAAAGACCGTCTTCATCTATTGTTTCAATGCTGTGTTGTTCCAGACAAATATAAGCAAGAATGATTCCCGGTGTTCATCCGCGTATCTGGGATAACCGGGCGGTGGTGGAAGACCGGCGCGGCATTATGGCGCGGCTGCCAGGTCAACCAGGGTTACAGGTTGCCGTCCCGCAAGCAGCCTGCCGGTACGCGCAGCGGCCCTGTCACTCAGGGCGGCGCTGGAAAAATCATGCGGATGGATGGCGAACCTGATCGTACCCGCGCCCCGGAACAGCCCGCTGTAGAGGCCGACCCAGGACGCGGCGGGAACTCTTCTGAGCGGACCTCCCCCGGCGTAGTTGGCCACCGGCACCCGCAGCAGCGTCTTTCCCGTGGTGGGGTTCCAGATGCGCCATCTGCTCTCCGCGGCGGTGAAACCCAAGTCTGTCAGGGCTTTCATGGTCCCTCCGCTGTACAGCCAGGCGGGGGCTGCGAAACATTCCGTTTCCATTCCCAGGGCTACCTTCAGCTTGCTCCGTCCCTCCAGTATGAGCTTCTCAGCCCGGGCCCGGCTGAGCCCGAGGAACTCTCCCTCACCCCTGGTGAAGATGGCCGCCCTGGCCCGGTCGGCGGGTCCATTCGGGGCATCCGGCCGCTGATGACGGAAGCCGTGAAGCACCATCTCCACCCCTTCTCCGGCCAGCTCCCTCAGCCATGAACAGAAATCCGCGTGAGCGTCCAGAGGCCATTCGCCGTGGTAGTCCGGGACCACCAGCATGCTGTAGCGATGGACCCCCAGGTCCTTCAGGGTGGACACCATCCGGCCCAGGACCTTCCAGTGAACGGGAGATACGTCATGGACCGCCAAGTGTATTCTCTTCAAGCTAATCCCACCATTCCCCCGGAGGGTCCAGCCTTTCCAGGTCGTTCTCCGCGTACGCAGTCAGTATCGTACTGTAATATCCTTCCATTCTCATGAACGCGTCCTTCCAACTGTGACCGGAAAGAGCGTACCGTCTGAGTCTGTCCGCGGTTGTAATGCCCGCCGTCCTGACGGCCTCTTCCACCGCTGCCGCGAGGCTTTCAGCGCTTTCTGACCTGTAGGGCTCCATAAGACCCAGCGAAGAGGCCATCTCAGCCGAGGCGCCCCTGTCCGGGAATACCGGCAGCGTACCGGAGGCTATTGCCTCCAGTCCTGCAAGGCCGAAGGTCTCGTAGCTGCCCAGCGCCAGATAGACATCGGCCGAAGCCATGGCTTCGGCCACCAGGTCCCTGCCGCTCAGGTAGGGAAGCCTGACCACTTCCGGATACTTCAGCATGAATTCATCCACAAGGTGGTCGTGAGGGCCCCGGCCCCCTATCACCAGCTTTATCCTCCCAGGGTCCCTGAAGAGGGGGTAGGCTTCCATCAGCCTGTCCAGTCCCTTCTCCCAGTGGAGCCGGGCCATGTACAGGACCAGGACGCCGCCGTGGGGAACGCCCGCGGACTTTCTGAAACCCTCAGAAAAAGCTTCCGGTGAGAACCTGTCCGTATCGACCCCCAGCGGAGTATGGAATAGCCTTCTCACTCCCAGGTCCCTCAGCTTTCTCAGCATGCACCTGGAGGCGGCGAAGACCGCCGTCATGCTCCGGTAGGTCCGGCCGGCGTGACGCCTGGCAAGCCCGAGCAGGCCCTCCGCCAGGGGCCGGGGAAGGTTTCTATCCACGTATGGCGCCACATAGCAGTCGGGAAAATCGGTATGGTAGAAGCCGACGGTGGGAACCGGAGAATTCCCCAGCGCGCTTCTTATGAGGGAGGGAAGAAGGTAGGGGCTTCCCACCTCGACTATGTCCGGACGGAAGTCCAGCATGACATGGTTCAGGCCGCCGCTCTCTACGATCATCCGATATCCGGAATCGAAAAGCGGCACGGACCTGAGGCGGTAGGTCCTCCGCCCTCCCTCGACCTGCAGGCCGTCCTCCCTGCCCGGAACGGCCAGGGCGCAGACATGGTCCGTGGACAGGGAGAAGAATTCCTGCTTCTTCCTGTGGTAGGTTCTGACGCCCCCGCCTGTGGGGGAGTAGGAACTGTTGACGTCAAGTATCCGCATGGGCCCCTTCGCAGGGCGGTTCAGTGTATCCCGTCTCCGGGGCCGGCCTCGTCGGCGGGACTGAGAAGGTGCACTCCGCCTTTCCCGTCATCGGATGCCAGAACCATCCCGTTGCTCTCCACGCCCATAAGCTTCACCGGCTGAAGATTTACCATGACCACCACCTTGCGGCCTTTCATCTCATCGGCGGAATAGTAGGGCTTCAGTCCAGCCACCAGCTGCCGGGTGTGGTCCCCCATGTCCACCAGCAGCCTGTATAGCTTGTCCGCTCCCTTGATATCGTGCACTTCGCGCACAAGGCCGACCCTCAGGTCCATCTTCATGAACTCATCGAATGATACGGTCTCCTTCACCTCCGGAAGCTCCGCTTCATCCTCCTGCCCGTTTTCGGACCGGATGACCTTCTCGAAACCTTCTTCCAGCTTTTCCAGGAGTATCTCCGGTTTTCCCAGCCGATGGCCGGGTTTCAGGTTCTCCTCCCCCGCTTCCTTCCACAGCAGTGAGTCCCGTCCCAGCATCCCGCCGGTCTTCTCCGCGGTGAAGGGAACGAAGGGATTGAACAGTATCCTGAGAGCGTCTGCGAACTGCAGGCTGTAGTAGATACAGGTGGCGCATTCCCTCTTGTCCGTTCTGGAGGTCTTCCACGGCTGACTCTGGTCGAAGTATCTGTTACCCTCCCTGGCCAGTTCCATCACCCTGTGGCAGGCCGCCTTCAGGCTGAACCCCCTCATCAGCTCCTCCATTTCGTCCCTGGCGGCCGCGGCCGACCGCATCAGACGTTCTTCGGCCTCACCGGGTTCCCCGGGTTCCGGTACTCTGCCATCGAAGGTCCGGTGGGCGAATTTCATGGTTCTGTTGATGAAGTTGCCGAAAACGTCGGCCAGTTCGTTGTTCCTGACCCTGAACTCGTCCCAGGAGAAATCGGTGTCCCTGTTCTCCGGCGCGTTTATGGCCAGGGCGTAGCGCATGGGATCCGGCGGGAAGTGGGCCAGATAGTCCTTCAGCCAGATGGCGGTCCCCTTGCTGGTTGAGAACTTCTCTCCCTTTATGTTCAGGTACTCGTTGGCCGGAATGTTCCAGGGCAGAACGTAGCCCCCCAGTCCGTGAAGCACAGCCGGCTGTATCACAGCGTGAAAGACTATGTTATCCTTGCCGATGAACTGAACCAGCCTGGTCTCCGGGTCCAGCCAGTACTTCTTCCACCCGTCCGGGTCGCCCCTGCCGGCGAAATATTCCCTGGTGCTGCTCACATACCCCAGAAGCGCTTCGAACCAGACGTAGAGGACCTTTCCCTCGGCACCCTCCACAGGCACCGGAACCCCCCAGTCGAGGTCCCTGGTGATGGCCCTCTCCCGAAGGCCCTCGTCCATCCATCCCCGGCAGTAGTTCAGCACGTTGCCCTTCCAGTCATCGTGGCCGGCCAGCCACTCCACCAGCCAGTCCTGGAACTCGTCCAGGCGAAGGAACCAGTGAGTGGTGTCGCGGACCAGGGGAGTGGAACCGCAGATGGAGCAGACCGGGTCCACCAGTTCCAGGGCGTCCAGCCAGCTGCCGCAGGCGTCGCACTGGTCGCCTCTGGCATCAGCGGAACCGCACTTGGGGCACGTACCCCCGACGTACCGGTCGGGCAGGAACCTATGGCACCGGTCGCAGTGGAACTGCTTCATTGATTTCTCCACTATATGACCCTTTTCCAGCAGTTCCAGAAAGACCTGTCGGGCGAATTCGTAATGCTCCTTCGTCTCCGTCCTGGAGAAATTGTCGAAGGATATCCCGAAACGCTGAAAATCCCTGCTGATTATCTCATGATATTTGTCGACGGCTTCCCTGGGAGTTATTCCCAGCTGCTCGGCCCTGATGGTAATTGGAACACCGTGTTCATCCGTCCCGCAGATGTATATCACATCCTCACCCAGCATCCTGAGGAACCTGACATAAATATCCGCCGGAAGGTATGCTCCGGCCAGATGCCCCAGGTGCGAGGGGCCGTTGGCGTATGGCAGAGCGCTAGTTACCAGATATCTTGACATGTTCTCTCCAAATCCCGGTGGGCCCGCGGTCAATCCCGCGGTCCCTCACTTGCTGTTTCCTGACCTGCCCGGAGATTTCCGCTTTCTATGGAACTTCTCTATCTCCATGACCTTCTCCTCACCGTCGTCCATCTGAAGGGTGACGGTCTCACTGAATATGTCCACGGCACTGACCCTTGCCTCCCTTTTGCCTATCATGGCCCGGGAACCCAGCTGGGGGTAGAGCTTGGCGGCCTTCCTGTAGAAATCCGTCTCATATTTCAGACAGCACATGAGCCTTCCGCATACCCCGGAGACCTTGGAAGGATTCGGCGCAAGGTCCTGTTCCCTCGCGGCCTTCAGGGTAATGGAGCGAAAATGAGAGAGGTAGGCGGCGCAGCAGAGCCTTCTTCCGCATATTCCCATGCCGTCCCTCTGCCTGGCGTCATCCCGCACTCCTATCTGGCGCATCTCTATTCTGGCGCGGAACTTGCTTGCCAGGTCCCTCACCAGACCCCTGAAATCCGTGCGCTGTTCCGCCGTGAAATAGATCCTTATCTTCCTTCTGTCCAGCTGAGCCTCGCAGCCGGTCAGCTTCATCTTCATTCCCCTGGTGGTGATCCTCTGCCTGCAGTATTTGAGGACCTTTTCTTCAAAATCCCTGTTTCCCCGATACTTCTGCATGTCCTCGGGAGTGGCGTTCCTGACAAAATGACCGTCTATGGAGGCCACCGGGTCCCTGGGGCTGTACTTGGCCACTACGGTGCCCAGGTCTTCACCGCGGTCCACCGATACCACCACCATGGACCCTACGGAGACCGGCTTGTCGCTCAGATTGATGTATGTCTCCAGCCGCCTGGAACTGAAAAGGAGCCTGAACAGCTCGATGGCTCCCGACCTCTCCGATTCGTAGGCCCTGGTTCCCTGGTCACCTCTCCTGTCGTTCAATTCACGCCGCCCCTTCCGCCGTGACGAAGGACTTCCCACATGCCGCTGAATGCGGCGGACAGGACCACGGCGGCCCTTCCATTCCCTGCCAGCCTGACCTCGGCCTTCCTGAACAGCTCCATCCCCAGGGAATGAGCTTCATAACTCAGACCGAACCCCTCGGTGGATTCGGAGGTGTGGCTCAGCGGCCGCATGCCAATCTCCCTTCTCCTGAGGTCGTGCAGGAATGTCTGCATGTCCCTGCAGAACTCCAGCGAACCTTCCCTGCCCAGTTTTCTGGAAACCTCGGATGCCAATGATAATGCCCCGGAGACGGAATCGCATTTCTCTATCCGGCTGATGATGGAGGAGGGAGCGAAGGCGGTATCCCTCCCGGAAGCCCCGCCGCTCCTTGAAAGGACCAGTCCGGGCCTTCCATCCGAGATCCGGGCGAGCTGTTCCGCCTCTTCGCCTTCGATATCCAGTCTCTCCATCAGGATGTCCCTGATAAGGCCCTCATCCAGCCTTCTGAACCGTATCAGCTGGGTCCTGGATCTCACCGTGGGCAGAAGCGCCGACCAGCGGGAACTCAGAAGCACAAGCACCGTGTCCTCCGGCGGCTCCTCCAGTGTCTTCAGAAGGGAATTCGCCGCCTCGACACCCATCCTGTCGGCATCCAGGATGATCTCCACGTGACCCCTGTCCTCGTAGGCCTTCCTTGACAGCCTATCCTGCAGCTCTCTGACCTGTTGAATGCTTATCCTGGTGTTACCCTCCAGCCTCAGGGGGGTGATGCCGTCCTTCGCCCTGGTCTCCATCAGGTCCGCCACCGATTCCGGTGCCGTCGAACCGGTCCGGGGTATGGTCAGCATAACGTCCGGGTGCTGGAAATGGAATACTCTCGCGCAATCCCTGCATTCCCCGCAGTAGCCGTCTCCGCCGACTGAGCACATCTTCGCGGCGGCCAGCTCCAGCGCAGCCGTAAGGCGACCCACACCGGAGGGTCCGGCGAAGAGGTAGGCGTGGGCGAGCCTTCCCCCGGACAGGGACCTGCCCAGCAGCTCGGAAGCTCTCTCCTGTCCTCTGACCACCTTCAGCAAGCCCATACTATTCCAGGTACTCCGCGGGATTCACCGGTTCGCCTCCCTTTCTTATCTCGAAATAGTAGCCGGGCCGGCCTCCGGGAACCGAGCCGCAGCGTCCCACCGGACTTCCGGTCTCCACCCGGTCTCCCGTGCTCACCGTAAGCTGACCCAGGTGTCCATATATGGTGAAGTAACCGTCCCCATGGTCCAGCACCACCATCTGACCCATGCTCAGGAACTCACTGGCGTACATGACCTCACCCGGTCCCGATGCGCAGACGTCCTGTGAAGGCGGGGTTACCACGGTGATTCCGTCGCTTGTCGTCTGGGTACCGTACTGCTGGTGGGTCTCGATTCCGAAATTCCTCACCACCTGGCCGTTCGCGGGCCACCGCACCGCTCCCCTGTTCCTGTCCATGTAGCTGTCGGCGTCCGGCGACGGCAGGATTTCGGACGGGGTCGAGGGGCTGGACCGGGCGCTCAGCCGGGTCACGAACTGTGACCTGCTTATCCTTCTTTCCTCCAGCACTTCCAGGGACTCCCGGGCGGCGGCTATCCTGCCCATGACCTGGTTCCTCATGGAAGCCTGCCTCGCCTCCTCCTCGTATATCCCCTCCTGTATCTCCTCCATCTGCTGCCGAAGTCTCTGCACTCCCACCAGCAGCACTTCCAGCGAATCCCTGTAGCTGCCCAGGGAATCCTGGCTTATGGATAACAGGAACACCTCACTGGCGGCTCTCGAGGCCAGATAATCCACGTAGGCGGTCCGGTGGAGAAGCCTTTTCAGCCCTCCCTCGACAAAGAAGCTGCCCACGCCTCCAAGGTTGCGGTGGGAGTAGAGGTACAGCATGTAGGAGGACAGGCTCTCCACCAGGGCTTCTCTCAGGGAGTCCTCCTCTGTGAAGACGGTGGACACCCGGCTGAGCTGCTGCATTATGCGGGCCTCCTCCAGCGCCAGCTCGTTGTAGTACTGCCTGGCGGTGGTCAGATGCTGATGAATGGCATCCAGGATGGTGGAGAGAGCGGCCTCATCCTCCTCCAGCCGCGCTATCTCCCGCTGTGTTTCCTGCAGGGAAGCGTCAAGGCTGTCCAGCGAACCGGCGGATACGGCGGCGGCCATCAGCAGTACGGCTATCAAATCAGTCTCCCGTCGACAGGTCTAGAGAAGCCTTGAGGCAAGCTCCTCGGCCCTGTCGGTCTTCTCCCATGTGAAGTGTCCATCTTCCCCGGGCTCCCTTCCGAAGTGTCCGAAGGAGGAAGTCCTGGAGAATATGGGGTTCTTCAGCCCAAGATACTCAATGATCCTGTAGGGGCGAAGGGGGAAGATATCCCTGACCGCTTTCTCTATCTCGCCGTTGTCCCCGGCCTTGCCGGTGCCGAATGTATCCACCATGACCGATACGGGGTCGGCTTTTCCGATGGCGTACGCCAGCTGGATCTCGCACCTGTCGGCGATACCGGCGCTGACTATGTTCTTGGCAATGTGCCTTGCCATGTAGGCTGCCGAGCGGTCGACCTTGGTGGAGTCCTTGCCGGAGAAGGCTCCGCCGCCGTGTCTTCCGGTGCCGCCGTAGGTGTCCACGATTATCTTCCTTCCGGTGAGCCCCGCGTCGCCATGGGGGCCGCCTATGGCGAATCTTCCGGATGGATTGAAGAGCAGCTTTCCCTTCCAGGGAAGTATGGGTCTGCAGTTATCCAGGACAGGCTGTATGACCTTCTTCAGCACATCGTCCATCATCTCCCTGTTTGACGCATCCGGGGCATGGTGGACCGACATAAGTATCTCATCAACGGATATCGGTCTGTGTCCACTGTACTCAACTGTGACCTGGCTTTTGGCGTCCGGCCTGGCCCAGGGCAGCTCTCCGGCCCTGCGGGATTCTCTGAGCTTTTCCAGCAGCCTGTGGGCCAGCTGTATCGGGTATGGCATCAGGGCTTCGGTCTCCGTGCACGCGAAACCGAACATCAGACCCTGGTCTCCCGCGCCCTGATTGTCCACGACGCCGTGATCTATGTCCGGTGACTGGGAATGTATCCTGATCCGGTAGGTGTTCTCCTGATGGTGGAAACCCAGGTCGGGGACATCGTAGCCTATGGATTCGATGGTCTCCCGGGCTACACTCTCGTAATCCACCTCTCCGTGGCTCTTCACCTCTCCCGCCAGCAGGCAGAAGTTGGTGGTGACCAGGGTCTCGCAGGCCACGTGGGACTCCGGGTCCTCCCTCAGATGCGCGTCGAGAACGGCATCCGATATCTGATCGCAGATCTTGTCGGGATGACCCTCCGAAACGGATTCGCTTGTGAACATGGTCATGATTGGTCTTACCTCTCTAATCTCTCAGCCGAAAAGAAAAAGCCGCCAGCCGGCGGCCTGAGGTGAGCTATCGGCTTTTTAGCACTTTTTTTAGCGTGGTTGCAATATACCCCAAATCATTCCACGAAAAGTTATGATACAATATATACGGCCGGCGTCAATGCTGCGACCCGACGCTCAACGCGCGTCCTTCCGCCCCGGCCGGGGGGAGCGATGAAGCTCTTGCTGACATCCCCCGTTCTGGATATACTGGCACGGTTCCCCATGCATACACTCTTGTATTATCTTTGGTCTTCAAAGTCAATGCATTTCCGGAGGCATCATTGAAGAAGAACGTGAAGATCATCGCCAGCCTGGTGAGGAAATCCAAGAAGAAACTCATCCAGGGAAAGAGGGACGAAGCCCTTGACCTTATGAGAAAAGCCGTTGAGATCGACGATAACAACGGCGTTCTGGTCCAGGTGATCAAGGTCATAGGCAAGAAGAAGCTGAAGACCGATTACCGGGAGGAGACCGTCCCGGAGACCGAACCCGAGCCGGAGCCGGAAATGACACCCGAACCCGAGCCGGAACCAGCCGCGGACATGAACCATGAAAGGACATCATCAATGGCCTCAGAGGATCGGCTGTTCAAGCTGTTCGAAGCTTCCGACATGGAATACGAAAATGGTCACCAGCAGAAGGCGGTCGCCTACCTGAAGAAGGCGAGGCAGCTGGCGCCCGATGACCCTGAAGTGCAGAGCAGGATCGATCTCCTGAGAGCCAGGATAAAATCGGCCAACCTCGTTCAGATAGCCAGGAAAAAATTCGAGTCCGGTGAAACGGTCAAAGCGCTGGTACTGGCCAGGGAGGCATTCGACATCCTTCCCCTGGCGACCGGACTTGACCGGCTCCTTGAAGACCTGGAGGAAGGCTCCGGAACGCATGAGGCTCCCGCCGAACCGGAACCCATCCCGCAGAAACCCGCGGGGTCAGCTGTCGACTCCGCTGGGGAGTACATCAGCAGGATAAGGCAGCTGGTCCAGGACAACTCCCTGGAGAAAGCGGCGGAGCTGGCGGAGAAAGCCCACGGTATCCATCCCGACGATGCGCTGCTGTCGGAATTCATGGACAATTTCAAAAAGCTGGGGCTTCTGGATTGACCTAGCCTGAGAAGAAATCGGGCACACAGGTCAGAAGTACTCCAAGTACAACTGCCGCCATTCCCGTCAGGAACATGAGCCCGGTAATGACCGGATGCAGTTTCTTCCCCAGCATCACGAAACCCGCCACGGACAGGAAGAACCCGGGCACCAATAGAGCCAGATAGGAGTAGTTCAAAAAGGCTCCCCTTCTATCTTTCGATTGAGTACACGCGTCCACGTCACCCCCGGGGAATAATAAGGGCGGCCGCGGTCGTCAAGCATCAGAAGTTCGACAGCTTTTCCCACATCTTCCTTTCTTCCTCGGAGGGAGATTTCGGCAGCTTCACCTCAACGTGCACCAGCTGGTCCCCCTTCGTCCCCCTGTACGGGACTCCCTTGCCGGGTATCCGCAGAGTGGTGCCGGGCTGGGTTCCGGGGTGTATCTTCAGCATGACTTTGCCGTCAAGCGTCCTTATCTTCAGTTTTGTGCCGAGAACAGCCTGAGGGGCCGATATTTTCACGGTACAGTGAATGTCCCTTCCCTCTCTGCGGAAGAAGCTGTCCGGCTTCACCCTGAGCTTGACCATCACTGTCCTTCTGGAAGGTGTGGCCAGCCTGAGGACGGTCCCGTCATCGGACCCGGCCGGCACTTTCAGGTCCACGGTCTCAACCGACGTCACCTCGCCCGAACCATTGCAGTTCGCGCATATGCTGGAATAGGTCCTGCCGCTGCCTCCGCATGCCGGGCAGGGCATCACCATCTGTCCCTGCTGTATCCTGCCGCTGCCGCCGCACTGGCTGCATGACTGTTCTCCCGAGCCGCCCGCTCCCATGCAGGCCGGGCAGGTAGTGGGGACCTGAAGGCTGGCCCTTACCGTGCCTCCCAGCGCCGCTGTCCTGAAGGGCACGTCCACGGTAACCGCGGTCCTGGGAGCCTTTCTTCGGCCGAATCCGGCGGTGTCAAAACCGCCTCCGCCGCCTCCGCCGAACATTGACCGGAGGATATCCGCCAGACCGCCGTCTCCGAAGGGCGTTCCTTCCCGGCCGCCTCCGGCATCGCTCCAGGAGAAGTTTCCGCCGCCCTTTCGCATCTGGTCGTACTGGGCCCTCTTCTCCTTGCTGCCCAGGATGTCGTAGGCCTCGGAAACAGCCTTGAAACGCTCCTCCGCCCTTTTGTCACCGGGGTTGGCGTCAGGATGGTACTTCTTGGCCAGCTTCCGGTAGGCCTTCTTCAGTTCCTCCTGGCTGGCGTCCTCGTCGACCCCCAGTACGGAATAGAGATTCTTGTCCACTATTGGCTATTCTCCCCCTTCGGATCCGGTCTCGTCCTCTTTCGGCCTTGCCTTGCCGACCTTGACCCGCGCGGGGCGAAGGAGGTCGTCGTCGAGACGGTAGCCCCTCTGAAATACTTCCAGGACCGTATCCCTGTCCAGGTTCTCGGAATCCTCCGCGAGCATCGCCTCGTGGATATTGGGATCGAAGGGGTCGTTCTTCTTTACCCCCAGTTCCTCCAGTCCCTCCTGGCACAGGATGCTCGTAAGCTGCTCTGAGGTCTTCATCAGTCCGTCGGCTATTTCCTCAACGGAATGACCACCTTCCTGAACCAGCTTCTCCGCCCTGTGGTAGTTGTCCAGCACGGCCAGGAGTTCCAGTATCAGCTCCTTCTTGCCCTGAGAGCAGAGGCGTCTGAAGTCCCTGGCCTGGCGCTTCCTGTAGTTGTCGAACTCCGCCTGAAGCCGCATGAGCCTTTCCCTCAGCTGAACCTTCTCTGCATCGGGGGCTGGAGGAGCGGCTGGTTCTTCCGTCTCAGGCGAGCGCAATTCTTCCTGCTCCACCTTCGAATCATTCATTCCGTCCCGCTCCTCCCGCCGTGGCACATTCCTCCTGCTGGAGGTACCGTTCCTTTTCTTCGCCGGTTTTCTTCTGGGATCAGCCATCAGTCATCAACCACTTCGTAATCCGCGTCTACCGTATCGGTGTCGTCGCTGTCAGTTCCGGGTCCGCCGGCGGGTCCTCCAGCGGTCTGGCCGCCACCTTCCGCGGCCTGCTGCTGAGCCTGCTGCTGCTTGTAGAAAGCCTCCCCGAAACGTTTCCAGGTTTCCTGGAGGTTCTCGAACTTCTGCCTGATGAGGTCGTCGTCCTCGCCCTCGAGGGCCTTTTTCATCTCCGATACGGCGTCTTCAAGCATGGAGCGGTCGTCCGGGGCTATCTTGTCACCGTACTCCTTCATCTGCTTCTCTATTTCGAAGACCATGGCGTCGGCCTGGTTCCTTCTCTCTATCTTCTCCTTCTTCTTCGCGTCCTCATCCGCGTGGACCTCGGCGTCCTTCACCATCTTCTCTATCTCCTCCTCGGAGAGTCCGCTGGAGGCCTCGATGGTTATCTTCTGCTCCTTGCCGGTGGCCTTGTCCTTGGCTGAGACATGCAGGATGCCGTTGGCGTCGATATCGAAGGTCACCTCTATCTGGGGCATGCCCCTGGGAGCGGGCGGGATGCCGTCAAGGACGAACCTGCCCACCGTCCTGTTGTCAGCCGCCATCTTCCTCTCGCCCTGAAGGACTATTATCTCCACCTGGGGCTGATTGTCCGCGGCGGTGCTGAATATCTGGCTCTTCTTGGTAGGAATGGTTGTATTCTTCTCTATTATGGGAGTGGCCACTCCGCCCAGGGTCTCTATTCCCAGGGTCAGGGGGGTCACGTCCAGAAGAAGGACGTCCTTCACGTCCCCGGAGAGGACTCCGGCCTGAATGGCGGCGCCTACCGCGACCACCTCATCGGGGTTGACGCCCTTGTGGGGCTCCCGGCCGAATATCTCCGTAACCTTCTTCTGAACCATGGGCATCCTGGTCTGTCCACCAACCAGGAGCACGTCGTCGATGGCGGAAGGCTCTATTCCGGCGTCCTTGAGCGCCATCTTGCAGGGGGCCACAGTTCTGTCCACCAGACCGTCCACCAGCTGCTCCAGCTTCGATCTGCTCAGGGTCATGTCCAGATGCTTGGCCCCGGAGGAATCCGCGGTGATGAAGGGCAGGTTGATTGTTGTGCTCTGGGTAGTGGAGAGCTCGCACTTGGCGGTCTCCGCCGCCTCCTTCAGTCTCTGCAGGGCCATGGGGTCCTTGGACAGGTCTATTCCATGGTTGTTCTTGAACTCCTTCACCATCCAGTCGATTATCTCCTGGTCGAAGTCGTCTCCTCCCAGATGAGTGTCGCCGTTGGTGGACTTGACCTCGAACACCCCGTCGCCTATCTCCAGTATGGAAATATCGAAGGTTCCGCCTCCCAGGTCGTACACCGCGATGGTCCTGTTGGCGGATTCCTTGTCCAGACCGTACGCCAGCGCGGCCGCCGTAGGCTCATTGACTATTCTCTCCACCTGAAGCCCGGCTATCTTGCCGGCGTCCTTGGTCGCCTGCCTCTGGCTGTCGTTGAAATAGGCGGGAACCGTGACCACGGCCTTCTCTACCTTTTCTCCGATGTAGTCCTCCGCCGTCTGCCTCATCTTCTGAAGTATCATCGCCGATATCTCGGGCGGCGAGTATTTCTTGCCCATGACCTCGACCCAGGCGTCGCCGTTCTTGCCCTCTACTACCTTGTAGGGCACTCTCTGTATCTCGCTGGACACCTCATCGTACTTGCGTCCCATGAACCTCTTTATCGAAAAGACGGTATTGTTGGGATTGGCCACCGCCTGCCTGTAGGCGACCACACCCACCAGTCTCTCTCCCTTGTCGTTGAAGCCAACAACGGACGGTGTCGTCCTGGCCCCTTCGGCGTTGGGAATGACAGTGGGCTCACCGCCTTCCATTACAGCCACGCACGAGTTCGTGGTCCCAAGGTCTATTCCGATTATCTTTCCCATGTTATCCTCTCCCGTTGATCATCTCTACTTACCCTTTTCGGGTGCTTGCTTAAATATTCCTGTCGGACATACAGCCGATCTCGATTTCACTTATAGATTCGAGCAATCCTCATGCCAGAAGTTCACTATGTTGCAAATAACTGCATTACAACCTAATAGAGAACCTATGTCCCCGTGACGACCCGTCGGGGTGCTGGTCCGCCGTGCTATTGTGGCACATCGCGCCCCCTTGCGCCGGTTGTATAGTATAGAGTTGCGGGAAGTGTCTGACCCCAGGGATCTATGGAGATTGATATGGACAGGATAATCGTACGCGGCGCGGCGGAGCATAATCTCAAGAACATAACCGTGGACTTCCCGAGGAACCGGCTGGTGGTCCTCACGGGAGTATCCGGTTCCGGCAAGAGTTCATTCGCGTTCGATACGCTGTACGCCGAGGGACAGAGGCGTTATGTCGAGTCCCTGTCAGCCTACGCAAGGCAGTTTCTTGGCCAGCTGGAAAAACCCCAGTACGAGAGCATAGAGGGCCTGTCACCTGCCATTTCCATCGAGCAGAAGACGGTTAGCCACAACCCCAGGTCCACCGTGGGCACGGTGACAGAGATATCCGATTACCTGAGGGTCCTCTACGCGAGGGTAGGACTGCCTCACTGCCCCGAGTGCGGCAGGGAGGTTTCCAGCCAGTCGCCACAGCAGATGGTGGACCGTATCCTGGAACTGCCGGCCGGGACCAGGCTGCTTATAACCGCCCCCGTGGCAAGGAACAGGAAGGGCGCCTGGGCGGACCTCTTCCCGGCCCTGAGAAAGCGCGGATACGTGAGAGTGATGGTGGACGGCGAGACCAGGAGCCTGGAGGAGAACATACAGCTGGACCGGAGAAGAAAGCACACGATCCACCTGATAGTGGACCGGGTGGTGGTAGAGGAGGACGCGGGAAGCAGGCTCATGGATTCCGTTGAGACCGCCCTCTCGGAAGGTGACGGTATACTTTCGGTCATAGACGCGGATTCCGGCCGGGAGTTCCTCATGAGCGAGCACAGCGCCTGCGCCTACTGCGGGGTCAGCATGCCCGAACTCACTCCCCAGCTCTTCAGCTTCAACAACCCCCTGGGAATGTGCCCGGAGTGTTCCGGACTGGGCTTCGAGATGAAAGTGGACCCGCTTCTGGTCGTACCCAGGAAAGCCCTTTCCATCAAGGACGGAGCGGTGGCGCCCTGGGGAGTTCCCTCCGGCCAGGGAAGGAACCTGGTCAGAGCCCTTGCCAGGGAGCTGGATTTCAATCCCGGAGCCCCCTGGCAGAGTCTTTCCGATGAGGTCCAGGATGTCATCCTGTACGGGTCGGGCGACAGGAAGATCAGCGTGACATGGTCCTCCAGCAGCAGCTCGGGAGTATGGGAGACCAGCTGGGAAGGGGTCATTCCCAGAATAGAGAGACTCTACCGAAGCACATCGAGCCAGGCGGCCAGAAGGCACTACGAGAGATTCTTCAACAAGTCTCCCTGTTCGGAGTGCCGGGGCACACGGCTCAGGAGGGAGGCAAGGGCGGTAACGGTGGGAGACAGCGGCATCCATTCCCTCAATTCCATGACCGTCCAGGACCTCCGGGATTTCTTTCAGGACCTGAAGCTGGACAGCTGGAGGAGCAGGGTGGCCTCGGAGCTCCTCAGGGAGATAGGCAACAGGCTGGAGTTCCTGATGAACGTCGGCCTTCATTACCTCACGCTGGACAGAGCCTCCCCCACCCTGTCGGGGGGCGAGGCCCAGAGGATAAGGCTGGCCAGCCAGATAGGCAGCGGTCTTACCGGCGTTCTCTACGTGCTGGACGAACCCACCATCGGCCTTCACCAGAGGGACAACAGGAGGCTGCTGGCCACCCTGAAGGAACTCCGTGACCTGGGCAACACGGTGCTGGTCGTGGAGCACGACCACGAGACCATCATGTCCGCCGACCACATAGTGGATTTCGGCCCCGGGGCGGGTGTTCACGGAGGTAACATAGTGGCGGAGGGAACACCGGAGGTGATAATGGCCTGCGAGAATTCTCTCACCGGGGATTATCTGGCCGGCAGGAAGTACATCCACAGGACCGTTCCCGCCTCCGGCAGGGCGGACGGATACCTGGTGCTGCGCGGGGCCCGGCTGCACAACCTCAGGGACGTGGACCTGAAGATACCGCTGGGAAGGTTCGTCTGCGTCACCGGCGTCTCGGGCTCCGGAAAGAGTTCCCTTGTAAGCCAGACACTCTACCCGGCCCTCTCCGCTTCCCTGGGCGGTTCCATGAAGGTCAGGCCCGGCCCCTATTCATCGCTGGAGGGTATCAAGAATGTGGACAAGGTGATAAACATCTCCCAGGATCCCATAGGAAGGACCCCCAGGTCCAACCCGGCCACCTATACCAAGGTCTTCGACCACATTCGAGGCCTGTTCGCCGAAACCCCCCAGGCCAGAGTAAGGGGCTACAAGCCGGGCAGGTTCAGCTTCAACGTGAAGGGGGGCAGGTGCGAGGAGTGCGGGGGGGCGGGAGTGAAGAAGATAGAGATGCATTTCCTCTCCGATGTGTTCATCGAATGCAAGACCTGCAGAGGCAGGAGGTTCAACCGGGAGACACTGAAGATAACCTACGGGGGGCTGAACATAGCGGAGGTCCTGGAGCTGACGGTCAGCGAGGCAATGGACCACTTCCAGCGTATTCCCGCCATTTACAGGATACTCAAGGTTCTGGACGACGTGGGTCTCGGCTACATACATCTGGGCCAGCCGGCCACGACCCTCTCCGGCGGTGAGGCCCAGAGGATAAAACTGGCAAGGGAACTGTCCCGTCCCAGCTCCTCGCATACCGTTTACATACTGGACGAACCTACCACCGGGCTGCATTTCCATGATGTCAAGAAGCTGCTGATGGTTCTCGGCAGGCTGGTCAGGGCTGGCAATACGGTGATAGTCATCGAGCACAACATGGACGTCATCAAGAACGCCGGGTGGATAGTCGACCTGGGCCCGGACGGGGGCGAGGAGGGAGGAAGGATACTTGCCACCGGAACTCCCGACCAGCTGGCAGATGTGGAGCATTCCCATACGGGCAGGTACCTCAGAAGAGCTTTCGAGGCTGACTCATCCCATTCCGACGAGACTGTCTGACAGCTTCGCCAGGGCGGAGAAGATGTTCCTCAGGCTGTGGGATATTCCGCCTGATGTCTCCCAGGCGCTGATAAGCCGGCCTCCTCCTGAAAGCCCGGCGGAGAGTGCGTCAT